>JAEUTR010000257.1 GCA_016787365.1 Bacteroidia bacterium | reverse complement strand
AACAACTGTAGCAGGAGGCAATGGCGAAGGATCTGCATCAAATCAATTTTTGAGACCTAACAGTGTGTTTGTTGACGCTAGTAATAATATCTATGTGTGTGATGATGGTAACAGTCAAATTCAAAAATGGGCTCCTGGGGCAACAACTGGAACAACTGTTGCTGGTGGTAATGGAGCTGGTACCGGTGCTGATCAATTATATTTTCCACAAGGCGTTTTTGTAGATGCAAGCAATAATATTTATACAGCCGATGTAGCTAGTCATCGTGTTCAAAAATGGGCACCCGGGGCTACTACTGGCACAACAGTTGCCGGAGGCAATGGTCAAGGTTCTGCTGCCAATCAACTTGATTATCCCCATGGAGTTTTTGTAGATGCAAGTGGAAATATATATGTAGCAGATAACGGCAATAGCAGAATTCAAAAATGGGCACCGGGTGCTACAACCGGAACCACTGTTGCAGGTGGAAATGGTCAAGGCCCATTCCCTAATCAATTAAGTTCGCCAAGAGGTGTTTTTGTGGATGCTTCTGGTAATATTTATGCAAGCGATTGGTCGCGAAATAGTGTACAAAAATGGGCGCCTGGCGCTACCACAGGCACTATTGTGGCTGGAGGTAATGGATCAGGGTCTGCTGCCAATCAATTAAGTACACCTATTGGCGTTTTTGTAGATGCCACAGGTAATATATTTGTTGCTGATGCGGATAACCACCGCATTCAAAAAATTTCACAAAGTTCTACAACAGGTTTAAATGAATTAAAAAACAGTTATTCCATTAACATATACCCAAATCCAACTTCATCTATCTTAAACATTGAAGTAAAAGAACAAACACGGATTTCAATTACTAATATTTTAGGTGATATTATATTGCAAGAAACAATAAATGGCGTAAGTAAGTTAGACATTAGTCATTTAAATGCTGGTGTATATTTTATTCAAGATTCAAAATCAGGTAAAGCTATTAAGTTTATTAAAGAGTAGTTTTTTAGTAAATAACATCAAAGCACTTGGAAAATAATTTTCAAGTGCTTTTTTGCTTTTTATGTATTAATAAAAAAATTAATACTTTAGTATATGCCTTTAATTAAACATCTTTCCTCTATCATTTCCATTTCAAAAGAACTGGAACAAGAGTTAAATAAATTGACCATTAAAAAAACGTTCGCTAAAGGCGAAGTAATCATTAATTGCAATGAACGCTGCGATCGTATATTTTTTATTGATAAAGGTTTAGTAAGGGGTTATTATTATGATGATGGAAAAGAAATAACACATTGGTTTGCTCAAGAACAGGAATTTGCCACCTCATTTTATGCTTTTATTACTTCTAAACCAGCCTTAGAACATGTGCAAGCTTTAGAAGAAACCGAAGTAATTGAAATACCATACAGCGTGTTGCAACACTTATATAAAACCTTTCCGGAAACCGAACGCTTAGGTCGAATTATTACCGAAAACTATTATATCAAACTAGAAGAACGTTTTTTAAGTCTTCAGTTTAAAACCGCTAAAGAACGATATCAAAAATTACTAAACTCAAAACCTTCATTAATACAACGTGTATCATTAGGGCAAATTGCTTCGTATTTAGGTATTACACAAGAAACACTCAGTCGTATAAGAGCTGAGTTATAACTGTTAGGATGTATATAATCACGCTAAGTAGTGATTATATAATTGAGCACTAAGTAGACATAAGAAATAATACTTCTCGACTTCGCTCGAAGAGACAAGTCTAACTTATGCATTCATAAAATTAGTTAAGACATTTATTTTTTGACAAATGTCAAAAACTACTTTCTATACTCTCTCTAATTTTGATCTCATAATTTTAAAACTAAATTTATGAATACGTATCAAAAACCATCTAATGCATTTATCGGCGCCTCATGGGTTGCCTTATTAGCAGGAGCTGTATCTTATAATGTTGGACTATGGAACGCTGACATGTTACTAAACGAAAAAGGCTATTATTTTGCTGTGCTTATGTACGGATTATTTGCAGCGGTATCTCTTCAAAAAGCAGTGAGAGATGATTTAGAAGGAATTCCAGTAACTAATATCTATTACGGTATTAGTTGGTTTTCGACAGTATTAGCTATCTTATTACTCATCATTGGTTTGTGGAATGCCGATTTAATGCGAAGCGAAAAAGGATTTTATGGCATGTCGTTTACCTTAAGTTTATTTGCAGCTGTTGCGATACAAAAAAACATACGTGATAGCCAATCAGGTAAAAAACAATTGCAAGAAAAGTCGGATGAGTTTATGTCGTAAGAACTTAATTTTTTAAATACATATCAATGATACCCCTTCCAGAGTTCAAAACTTTGGAAGGGGTAATTATTTTAATTTTTACATTTGCAATCCTTTATGGATTTATTCTCCGATAATCAAATCATCAATTTATTACCATACGATGGTACTGTTTTGTATTACGGAACAATAATGTCTCAAAACAAAGCCAATTACTATTTTAATGAACTGTATAATACCATTGAGTGGCGGCATGATGAAGCTCTTGTTTTTGGAAAACATATTATAACTAACAGAAAAGTAGCTTGGTATGGGGATAAAGCTTTTGATTACACTTACTCCAACACTACTAAAAAAGCGTTAATATGGACTAGTGAATTATTGGAATTAAAAAAAATAGCCGAAGAAACATCTGAAACAACCTACAACTCGTGTTTATTGAATTTATATAACAATGGAGAAGAAGGAATGGCATGGCACAGTGATAGTGAAAAAATGCTACAAAAAAATGGAGCAATAGCCTCCTTAAGTTTTGGTGCCGAAAGAAAATTTGCTCTGAAACATAAAAAGACTAATGATACTACATCTCTTATTTTGGAACATGGAAGTATGTTAATTATGAAAGACGAAACACAAACTCACTGGCTGCATCGCCTACCTCCAAGTACACATATAAAACGTCCCCGAATTAACTTAACATTTAGAACCATTGTAGAATAAACCTGCTAAAAAACCAGCGTACTGCTCGTTTTAAATTTAGAACTATTCCAAATAAGCCTTTTTTAGTCTATTTGTAAACCTAATTGGGCTTAATCTTGTTATTTAGTTAATAAAAGCATCAAATTTTATTGGAATAAATGCTTCACAATTATACATTTGCCAAGTAAAAATTAAACACATTTCTCTTATGAGCAAAGGATTCTTAAAATCTTCCATCGGTAAAAAATTTGTAATGGGCCTAACAGG
>JAEUTR010000251.1 GCA_016787365.1 Bacteroidia bacterium | reverse complement strand
GGGGTCTGTTATAGGAAGTTCTGCAATCGTTTCTCCTACTTCAACTACTACTTACACCGTAGATGGTGATAATGGATTAGGTTGTATTGCCAGCGAAACTATTACAATTAATGTAAACTCGGCTCCTTCGGTTTCTGTAGTTGCTACTCCTACAGCATTGTGTGCTAGTGGTTCAGCAACTTTAACAGCCAGTGGTGCTGCAACATATACATGGAATCCTACAAGTTTAACCGGTGCTTCTATAGTAGATACTCCTACATTAACTACCACCTATACAGTTATAGGTGAGGATGCTATTGGTTGTAATAACACACAAACTGTTACTATAAATGTAGGCATTTCACCTGCAAATATTACAGCTTCCGTAAGTAACAATATTACATGTAATACTCCAACGGTAAGTTTAACAGGAAATTCAACAGACGTTGGAGTTGATTATTTATGGACAGGGCCGGGTTCTTACACCTCAGCTATTCAAAATCCAACAGACATTATAACTGCAGGAGACTATACATTGAATGTTACTAATCCATTGTCTGGTTGTTCAACAACAACTATTATTTCGGTAAGCAGTAACACGATTGTTCCGGATATTACAGCTACTTCCTCCGGAAGTTTAGGATGTAACAACAGTGTAACTATTACAGCTGTATCAACAAGCACCAACACTTTAAACTATACATGGTTTGGCCCTTCAAGTTATACATCATCTGTTCAAAGTCCAACTACAAATATTGCAGGTGATTACACCATTTCAATTACTGACATTACAAACGGTTGTGTTAATAGTTCTTCTACAACTGTTGGAACAAATACAACTGTTCCTAGTTTTACAGCAAACGTAATAGCTGCAACATGCTCAGGAGCAATAGCAAACAATGATGGTACAATTCTATTAAGCGGATTTAATACAGGCGATAATTACGATCTGGTTCAGGCATCAACTTACACAGGAAGTGCGTCATACGGAAGTGCAACTCCTATACCTACAACCGGAATTATTACAAATACATTAAATAATCCATCTGTTACTATACCTTATACAATAAGAGTATTTAGTGCAAATGGTTGTTTTTCTGATACAACTATCAACTTAACTCCTGCATCTTGTTTAACAGCTACAACATCTATTGGAGTTGCAAAAAGTGGAAGTGTATCAGGTGTATTAGCTGATAAAACGTTAGATGTTACATATGTTATTACGGTTAAAAATCTGGGAACTGATACAATTAACTTTGTGCAGGTAACAGATAGTTTAGTAATTCCATCACCTGCAACATTTAGCATAAAATCAGGGCCAACAACAACAGGAAGCCTAACAGCAAATAGTAATTATAATGGAAATAGTGATATTGGTTTATTAGTTGCTGGCTCTAGTAAATTAGCACCTGGACAAAGTGAAACAATAACTTTCATCCTGAATATTACACCAAATGGATTAAATTCCATTACAAATATAGCTATTGCTGCTGGTTTTGGAGAATTGGGAAATATAGTCAAGGATACATCCAATATGGGTAATGAGCCCGATCCTAATGGGAATAATAATGCAACTGAATTCGGAGAAAATATTCCTACTGTTTTACAATTACCTGATGTAAATTTATTTATTCCGGAAGTATTTACTCCTGACGGAGATGGGAAAAATGATTTCTTCGTTATAAAAGGTATTGAAGGAAGAACAGTAAAAATTATTGTATTTAATCGTTGGGGAAATAAAGTGTACGAAAACGAATCGTATAATAATACGTGGGGCGGTATGCCAAATGTTAGTGGCTTAATCATAGGTAATAACAAGTTACCTCAGGGAACATATTACTACATTGTAGAATTTGAAGATGGCGTTGATAAACCAATTAACGGTTATGTAGTATTACAATATTAATTTATAATAGAATTTGACAAACTTGAAAATAAAGGCAATGAAAAAATCGATATTAATAATTATAGTAACACTAATAAGCATCATCTCTGCAAAAGCACAATATGATGCTATGTTTACTCAGTATATGTTTAACGAAATGTATATAAATCCTGGATATACCGGCTCAAAAGAAGCTATGGCTGTTAACCTTGCTCACAGGCAGCAATGGGTTAACTTTCCCGGAAGGCCAATAACTACTTCATTTACGCTGCATGGCCCGCTAGCTAATAATAAAATGGGATTAGGAATTAGTGTTTTAAACGAACGTATTGGTAAATTAAATCGAAACATTCTTTACTTAAATTATGCATACAGAATTAAAACCGGAGAAAAAGGACATTTATCCTTTGGCTTAATGGGAGGAATTCATAATCAGGTAAATAAGTTATCAGAATTAAAAGCCACAGAAACAGGAGATATTCAAGTGTCAAATAATACTCCAAGTTTAATGTCTCCAAATTTTGGCGCAGGTATTTATTACTATACCAATAAATTTTATGCCGGTATTTCAATTCCCCGAATGATAGATGATAGTTACATGTTTGACCAAAAAGGGGAAATTATAAAATCAAATAGTTTTAAAGTTAGTAAATTTCATTACTACTTAACTGTTGGAAACGTATTTGAAGTTAATGATGATTTGAAAATCAAGCCTCAGGCAATGGTAAAAATGGTTCAAAACTCACCATTACAGTACGACATAAACGTAAATTTTTTAATAAAAAATAAAATTTGGGCCGGAATTGCGTACAGAAGCAGTTCAGATATTTCTGCATTAATAGGATTACAAGTAAATCCTCAGTTATTAATAAATTATTCTTATGATTATGCCTTAACTGCAATTCAAAAATATTCGCAAGGCTCACATGAAATTACCATAGGATATTTATTTTCATACAAGCAACAAAAAGTAGTAACTCCAAGATATTTTTAAGTTTATGAATAAGTCAATCTTTATATTTTCTATCATTAGTTTATTTGCACTAAGAACTGCAGCTCAAACAGGATCCATAAATTCTGCCAATAAACTTTTTTATCAAAAATTATATATGCAGGCTATTCCAAAATACGAAAGCGTATTGAAAAAAGATAGCTCAAATGCAGATGTATTAATTAATC
This sequence comes from Bacteroidia bacterium, assembly GCA_016787365.1. GTDB lineage: Bacteria > Bacteroidota > Bacteroidia > B-17B0 > Aurantibacillaceae > UBA4416. The sequence goes on along the minus strand of JAEUTR010000251.1, from coordinate 502 downwards.
TTGGCGATTGTTATCGTTTAACAAATAATAATCCTGGACAATTAATTTGTTACGGAAAACTATTAAAAACAGGCAAAGCAGAAGAAATTCACAAACTGTATTATGGTCAGGCATTAATGGTTGCTGGGAAATATGACGACGCAAAAAAATACATGGAAGATTTTAAAGGAGATAATCGCGGAGAGGAATTCTCAAAATCTATTTCTAATCAAAAACAATTTTCTAAAAATGAAGATGCTTACGCATTAACTTATTTCCAATTTAACTCAGAGTATGATGATTTTTCTGCATCTATATTTTTATACGACAAAATAGTTTTTACATCATCCAAATCTAAATCAACTTGGATTACAAAGAAACATGGATGGACAAATAATAATTATTGTCATATGTATCTCACCGAAAAAAATGAATTTGGTGAATATGATACGCCAGCTATGTTTATAGCTGAATATGCTAACAAATACAACGACGGCCCTTTTTGTTCATCAAAAGACGGACA
>JAEUTR010000207.1 GCA_016787365.1 Bacteroidia bacterium | reverse complement strand
TAAGGGAACAGATTTTAAATGTGCATCTAATATTTTTGGGACTTTAGACAGAAGTAAATTTATTTTTAGAGATACACTTGAAAAAATTCAAACCTTAATTGAAATAAAAAACAATCCTGTTAAAGCACTCAAAAATCCATTTAAATATGCAAACGTTTCTTTAACGGCTTTATCTGCTTTACCATTAAAAAATCCATTATCAAAACCAGTATTGTTTAAAGAAACTACTATTGATAAAATTCCCTTAATTAAACATTGGCCAATGGATGGTGGAGCCTTTGTAACTTTACCACAAGTGTATAGCGAGGATATTGATAAGCCGGGAATTATGAATGCTAATTTAGGAATGTATCGTATTCAACTAAATGGCAACGACTATATTTTAAACAAAGAAATTGGGTTACATTATCAATTACATCGCGGTATTGGTGTTCATCAAAGCAAAGCAAACAAATCAGGTAAACCTTTAAAAGTATCTATTTTTATTGGTGGGCCACCAAGTCATTCAGTGGCAGCAGTTATGCCCTTACCGGAAGGATTAAGCGAAATGACATTTGCAGGTGCTTTAGGAAACAGGAGATTTAGATATACTTATCAGGATGGATTTTGTGTAAGTACAGATGCTGATTTTGTTATCACAGGCGAAGTATATCCAAATGAGAATAAACCGGAAGGACCCTTTGGGGACCATTTAGGATATTATAGCTTAAAACATAATTTCCCTTTAATGAGAGTTCATAAGGTGTATCATCGTGAAAATGCTATTTGGCCTTTTACGGTTGTTGGACGTCCACCACAAGAAGATACAAGCTTTGGACAAATTATTCATGAATTAACAGGCAATGCAATTAAACATGAATTACCTGGCGTAAAAGAAGTTCATGCTGTGGATGCTGCTGGCGTGCATCCTTTATTATTGGCTATAGGGAGTGAGCGTTATACACCTTATAATCAAACTAAACAACCTGCAGAATTATTAACGATTGCAAACCATATTTTAGGAAAAGGTCAATTAAGTTTAGCTAAGTATTTATTTATTACAGCCGATGAAACCAACACTGTATCTACTCATAACGAAGCAGCGTTTTATCAATATATGTTAGAACGTATTAATTTAAAACGTGATTTACATTTTCAAACTAATACAAGTATCGACACTTTAGATTATAGTGGAACAGGATTAAATAGCGGAAGTAAATTAGTTGTTGCGGCTTATGGAGAAAAAGTGAGAAGTTTGGAGTTTAAAGTTTCTGGTTTATTAAACGAGATTCAAACATTCAATAATCCTCAAATTGCATTTCCTGGTGTATTAGTTTTACAAGGGAATAAATTTGAATCGTACGAAAAAGCAAAATTAGAATTTGAAAATTTCAATAATGAAGTAAATCAAAAAAATAGTGATTTAAAAGGCTTCCCTATGATTGTAATTGTTGATGATTCAAGTTTTACAGCAGCTACATTAAAAAATTGGTTATGGGTAACTTTTACAAGATCAAACCCAAGTCATGATGTTTATGGCATTAATTCATTTACTGAATACAAACATTTTGGCTGTGATAATTTAATTATTGATGCCCGC
>JAEUTR010000144.1 GCA_016787365.1 Bacteroidia bacterium | reverse complement strand
TCTATTAAGAGAATTTTCATACAGTAAATATAAGGCTATAAATCTTAAGAGATTCTTAAGACAATTGTAATAAAACTAAAAAGATGAGTGGAATGAAAGAAATAAGCGTTAATTTATGGAGATATGTAATAGTGTCTTACCAATAAGAGAATTAAAAAAACTCTATAAAATTTTATACTGCATGAGTAAATTTAAATAATCTATTTTACTAAATATAACTAAAATAAATGTAATACGTTTTTTTATATCTTGATGTTTTTCTTAATTATCTCCATAATTATGACAATTAATTCAACGTTTAAATTTTAGTCTTTCTTTCTTTTTTTTCATTTTTTCAACATCATCATCAATAGATTGACTTTCTGATTCGATGGGAGAATTAAGCCCTTGTAAAACTATTTCTGAAATACTCGCTATTGCGACTTCCGTAGTTATATCTTTCTTTTGAGAATCTTCATTAGCCTTAATGTTTGGTTTATATGATTCGTATTCTTTTACGCCCAAATCATTCCCATCACGCTTAATCATCATAGCTTCTAATTCTTTTGCAGAAGTATTAAATAAATATATTTCATCAAGTTTATAACAAGCTTTTAGTTTTAATCCTTCAATATGAAACGCTTTTTTATTATTTACAAGAGGCGAAATTTTATGCTCGTTACTTTTGTCTTTTCTACTCACAATAATGTGTACGTGCATATTATTTCCGGGTTTAACAGAACCTTGTTCCACTGTTCCATCTATTACTTCTTTATCGTTTCCTTTGTAGTGTCTATCAAATTCAATTTTTGCAAAATATTCAATGTCCTTCCCCTTCAAATTTTTCGCTTTAGTAATTCCTTTGAAATTTTCAGCATAAATTTCCATCATCATTCTAGTATAATCTTTCAATTCTTTTCTTGGATCTTTCATACAACTAAGTTCTGCATCAGTAGGAGCTATAACCAAACTGTAAAACTTAGTATCTTTTTTTTCTAATCCTTTTCTGTAACTATCAATAGTACTAAGCACTTCCGAAGCCATCACTATATCATTATCATGATTGAAGAAATATTCTCTATCATCTCCTAAATGATCATCTTCTTTTGATAGATATTGAACTAATGGAAAACAACTACCATTGTTTTGATATAAATTTTTTCCATCCTTTTTCGGATTAATAACTTTAAGAATCATTAGTCCAATTTTTTTTTGAGTAAATCAATTTTTACAATAATATCTTTCGCAATAAAGGCTATTTTTTCTACAATATTATTTTCTACTCTATCCAAATCTTTTCTTAAAATTTGTTTTTCAGGAGACTCTTTTAAATTTAATTTGTTCTCATAACTATATTCAAGAGATCTATAAATTAATTCTTTTTTTGTCAATTTTTTATTTCCATTAACAACTTGTAATTTTTTCACTAAATCGTCCGAATCCTTTCCTATATCAGTGCTGTATCGCTTCTCTCTCTTTTTAATATTCTCATCCATGATTAATTTATATTGAAATTTTTGAATTTATTTTATTCAAAGTTATAGAATCTACTAAAAAATTATTGTCATTGTTGATTAGTTTTTTAATGAAATTTTTTAAATATAATATAAACGTATTATCTTTAACCCGCTAACCCATTGCCCCTAAGGAAAGTAGGAAGAAGAGTTACGGTTAAAAATCCCGACCGAGTTCAAATCCCTTTTTCATAACTTTTTTTATACTTTTTTTAAAGATTTTTATAGCTAGCAGGAATGGGACTACGTCGAATTCCCGAATAATAAAAGCCTACCATTATTGATACCTTGGTTTACCATCATTAGTTATTTTATTAAAAGTCAATTCATTAAGGGTTTACCATTCGATTTAATCGCCGATTGCGAAGACTCTCCAGCAAAAGTGCGAACCGCAAGACATATTGACACGTTGTTGGAAGGGTTGTGCGTGATATGGGCTTGAGGTTGGTTTTGGTGGGGCTCTTTTTTGGTTACTTTTTTGAGCAAACAAAAAATGTAACATAAGATCGAAATGTTAACTAGTTAACTAAATAACATATAAATATGACATAAAATTTAATGCAAAATCTGCTTAAAATTGCTCGAAAAAGGTTCGAGCATTAAGCAATAATGCCCGC
>JAEUTR010000085.1 GCA_016787365.1 Bacteroidia bacterium | reverse complement strand
CTCACAAAAAACCTGCTTGTATATTTTATAATCTTTTTTTACTAGAGTAGCAGTTTTATGATGAATAGTATCTAGGTCGCCACATTGAGCAAATGTCCATGCCGAGATCAACATAAATATTATTAGTAGTTTCATTCTCTATGTATTTTGTCGCTGCGCTTATTACCCTTAACAGATTGTAGCTAAATTTTAGTTTGGGTTTGGAACCGTTTTCTACCGAATTGCTAATAACAAAGCTAAATGTTTATTAGCCATTTGCAAAGTGAAAATCAACTAATTATCTACCGTTTTTGCAAAAGCCGAAGCCGAATACCCAAATGGGATTTAGGTTGAGTATAAGCTGGCAATATTTTTTAATATATAGCGGTCTATTTTACACATTGTTTCATTCTACTTATTTTGTCAACATAGTTATTTATAAATGTAGTGTCAACCCAACTATAAAAAACTTTATGGTCTAAAGTAAAGTATTTGCTGTTTGATAATATTTTCAACTTTCTATTGTCACTATATGCAACAGTAATTTCTACATTTAGGTCGACTTTTGGATCTGTGGTTTTATTAGATGAATTTAAATTTGAAATGATATTTAAATTGTCACCTTTGTTTAATTTATAAATGTTCTCATGCCATGCAGAGTCTGAACCTGCATAGAAAACAGCTATTGATATGTTAGCGATATTTGCCGTGTCTAGGGGAAACATTGTTTCTGTTTTTCCGATACCGTTTTCCGGTGTCTGTGAGCAAGCACAAATTATTAGACTTACTAATATACAAAGTGTCTTATTTGTCGTTAACATTAGTGTCTAAATTGCTTGCTTATAAAGTTTTTGCGCTAAGCAACGATTTGATTTGAATCACGCCATTGCGTGACTGCCGAAACGCTACTAACAAAGATAGAATGTTTCTACTCATTTGCAATGCAAAATAAATGTCTTTCGCGAAGCGGTATTTATTGCAAATGCTTTGATGTCGCCCGCAGAAGTTTTAGGTGCTGTTAGCGGTTGGCTTTATATTCAGTAAATATTTCGTTTCGCATTTCAGTAAACCCTTGCCAATCTTGTTCAAAGTCTAAATATCTATATGTTTTGTCTTTACTTATTAATTCATAGATATTACTAGAATTGCCGCCTATACTTCTTATATTTCTGTTTGACCTAACTAATAAACTATCGATATATTTCACAATACAATTTTTATACGCAATTGATAATGGCTCAGATATTTCAATTGTCTTTTTGCGAGTTAAGTTTGGGTCTGTTTCACAAGACACTGTGTCTTTGTAAAATATTGCGTCGAGCTTATTATCTACTTTTGTTATTTGAATTTTTTCAATATGTCCTCCCCATTCTCCACAATCCGCAAACCTAGCAGATAGTGTTAATGTGTCACCTTTATTAATATTGTCTATAAAAGAAGACTTTAACTCAGTTTGCTCGCAACCAATTAGTGTAAAAATTGAAATAACTATTATAATTTTTATTGTTGTCAATTTACTGTTGATTATTTTTTAAAGCTTACCGCTAACGTTTTCGCGCTAAGCAACGGTTTGATTTGAGTCATGTCACTGCGTGACTTACAAAAACGCTACTAACAAAGATAGGATGTTTCTACGCATTTGCAATGCAAAATAAATGTCTTTCGCGAAGCGACCTTGTTTGCAAATGCTTACACTTCTGCCCGCATTAGGTAAAGGTGCTGTTATAGGTTTTTGCCGCCACACAGGTACGACACGTCTACGTGTCCGCTGGATTCTGTAATGGGTTGTCGATTGTGTTAGTTGAAATGTCAAATCGGTAAATTACTTTTTTTGAATTTTCCTCTTTCGCAAAGCGAAAGAATTTTGGGTCCTTGTCTTCTGAAGATTGATGCACGTTGCTTGTCCACCAAATGTTTGGTTCTGTGTTATTGAATACAAAATATTGATTGGTATTTTCGTCAAGGTATTCGTCAAATGGCTCTTGAAGTTTGTAAATTATAAGTCCACAACCAGCCATTGCAACATAATTTTCGTCACTAGAAATTATTGCTGAGTCTGGGTCGCCATAAAAGTCCCCGATATATATTGGGTCACGGTCTTTTGCCTTAAAGTGTAAAGAGACCATTTCATATTCTGATGTAACTTTATAGTTTTCACTTTCCGCTAAATCCCTTTTCATACCAATATTTTATCAGATTTAAGCAATATTTTGTCTTTGTCGTAAAGTTCCGCTTGAAATTTGGCATTAATACCACAAAACAAGTCTACGAGTTTTTGGTAGTTTATTTTGGAATTGGCAATTGCTCCATTTAGCAAAGGATTTATCTCGTCCGCATGTAAATATAGTTCTGACCAATCGTTTGTACACTCAAAATCATTCCAACTTTCTTTCCTTATTGTCCAACCGTTTTGTTCAAGGAATATTCTAAGTTCAGTTTTGGTCGGACTATTAAAGAACGAATAAAAATTGTGATATTCTGGAATGTCATTATTCATAGCTGAATGTCTTTTCTCTGTCGAATTGTTCTCCGCGGCAATTACCTATAACGTTTTCGCGGCTTGCTTCGGCCGTTTTGAAACCGTTGTCTACCGAAATGTTTAAATAAAGATACAAATGTTGCTAGGCAATTGCAAAGAAAAAATTAAAAACGTTTCTACCGCTTTTGCAATTGCTTTGGTGTCTGCAAGGCTGGAGCAAGCCGTGTGTTATATGCTTTAAGTCCCATTTAGTTTAAACACAGCTTTCGTGTCTGCCGAATTTTTACTGGAAATACTCGCCGGAATATCCTTCTAATTCACCACCTGTCAATTGGTTTCCATCTTCGTCTCTAAGGTCAAAACACTGTTGCATTTCTTTTCCGAGTGTCGCTGCCCCGTCTAATGCATAGAGTAATGTCACAGAAAAGTCGCGAAGCGAACCTTCGACAATTTTGAACAAAATTTCTTTTTGCTCTTTGTCGAGATTAAGTTGTTTGATCATTTCTGCTACATCAGATTTTGGCCCAATTCCTTCATATGGATTTGGTTTTCTCTCAAAGTATATGTCTAAGAAACTTTCTTTTTCGTCACGAAAAGCTTTAACAAATTCTTCTGGAGTCATATTCTATATTTTATGTGCGCTGCGCTTATTGCATATAACTTACTTATACCCGCTATAAACATTCGGTGATTTCGTAAATAGCATATGCTTACCGAATTTTTGTAGCGTAGATCAAAGGTATAAATCTTTAATAAATAAAAAAGAGTTCTCTCAAAAGTCAATTTTTTTCGTCATTCTGAACTTGTTTCAGAATCTCAACGATAGTAAAATGACCATCTAAGACTTTTGAAACACCCTTTTTTTTGTTTTAACACATCAGAAGATCAGAAGCTTTTGATTCTGCTACAAAAATTTTAGGTTTGGTAGATACTGGTTTAGCTAAAACTATAATCTGTCATAACACGAAGTCCAAATATGCCTGTCTTGAAAGTGTATGTTATTTTGTAACCGCCCTTTATATTTTCTTCACTTACAAAAACTCTTATGCCATAATAATTATCATATGCATTATTTTGTAAAGTAATTTCAGTACTATTTTGATTATAACTTCTGTATCCAATTCTTGAAAACACCATTTGGCTATTTTTTTGGTAAAAGTAAGTTTCTTGCTTTGGATTAAAACTAATAAAGTAATTTAAAACTAAAATAGTATTTAGTATAAGAGGAGTTATAGTAAATGATTTTAGTTCTGGTTTTGCAATTTTTTTAAGTTTAAAAGCAATAAAAAGAATTACAGGAAGTATTAAATAAATACAAATAATTAATGTTGTTGGTATTAGCGTCTGATACGCAAAGCAAAAAAATAAAATAAGATTTACAACCATTGAAAGTAAAATAGTTGCAGCA
>JAEUTR010000390.1 GCA_016787365.1 Bacteroidia bacterium | reverse complement strand
TACCAAATTTCAAATTAGTTCCAAGTTCAGCAGTTAGCAGTCCGTATGCTTTTGGTGGTGGAGCAAAATCTGTATTATCTGGCACCCGCCATTGTTTGGTAATAAACTGGTAACCTGTTTGTATATAAATTTCTTTTATTTTTTTAGATACTGTTGTATAACATTTAATATCAAGAGAATATCTATCGGAAGGCATATATACCAAATAGTCGTTGATGCTATAATTCCAAGCTCTTAAAATCATTGCTTTTGATGTGAGTTCTATATGATTAAATAATTGAGCTTGTATTTTCGCATCTAATCCACTAATTCTTGCATTTGCTTGTTCATAATTAAAAACAGGATATGCACCTCTTATTGTTAGTTCAGGTTGAGAAGCGGGATTCATGTAAATGAAATTGGTAAATTGATTATGGTATCCTGTAATTTCAATCAGTAAATTCTTTGGTTGGTACAAACCGGTGGCGGTGATATTATAAACTTGTTCTGTTTTCAGATTTGCATCTCCTCTTTCTATTGAACCAACTCCATGATGTATACCATTGCTGTATAATTCATTTGGAGCAGGTGCACGCCATGCAGAGCCTATATTAATAAAGAAATTTAAATTGGTTTTAGGCTTAAGAATGGTACCTACATTCCATGAAAGATTATTAAAATCGAGTTCAGGTTTTACCAGATCTTTGCCAATATAATAAAATGATTTTAAGTTTTTTTGATCATACCTTAAACCGGCTTCAAACTCAATGTGTTGTTTCACATAACGTTCGCTGGCAAATATTCCCCAGGTATTATTAATGAAATTTGGAATAAAAAATCTACCTAAATACACATTTTTTTGATTCATATAACTACCTCCAAATTGCCCTCTGAACGATTTTATGTTTAAGTGCTCAACTACTAAATCTATAGTTTGAGAGGTAATTCGATAATCTAACTCGGGTTTATCCAATGCGGCTAAAGCATTATTTAATGGCTTATGTTTATCGTATTCTTTTCTAATGTTATATTGATAGGCATATTGCATGGTGGCAACCCATCTGTTGGTTAAATGAATATGAAATTTTCCTTTTGCTAATTCATGTGAAATGTCCTGATAAGGCCTTCCAATATCGTATGTAAATGTTGCTAAGCTATCCTGTGGTTTGGATGCATTGAATGCGTTTTTCAGGTCGGTTAAATTCCCTATATGCGCTCCGCTAAAAATTCCAATTTTTGTATTGAATTGCGAATAATAACCTTCAATACCCCAGTTTTTTCGATGATATCCAAGTGCATATGAAAAATTAAGTTCTTCAATACCTGTGTTTTTTAGGTAGTATGTAGGGGTTTTAATTGTCCCTCCTTTTTTATAAGTTCCTTGTAGTCTCCAGTTTAGACCTTTTATATTGTCAAAATAACCTTGCACTATACCTGATGTAACACCGGCTTGTCCATTACTCATACCTACCAAATTAAGTTCCCCTGTTACGGCGGCAGTATCAGGTAAATCGTTTGGCTCAACTAAAATAACCCCGGCAATAGCGTCGCTTCCGTAACGAACAGAATTAGCACCTTTAATAACCGATAATTTTTGAGCAATAAACGGATCTATTTCGGGCGCATGTTCATTTCCCCATTGTTGCCCTTCTTGCCTTATACCGTTATTTAAAATCAAAATTCTATATCCTTGCATACCATGTATCATAGGCTTAGAAATGGTACTTCCTGTATTTAAGGTAGTAACTCCGCTGATTAATTTTAGTGATTCGCCTAGTGATTGACCTCGTGTACCATCTAATTCTTTTGCTTTTAATTCATTTACGGTTTGCGTTTTTACCATATCTGGTTGTTTATCCATAATATCTATTTGGCTCAGTTCAACAGCACTGTGAGGAAGTTTAACAGTAATTTTAGAATCTTTTTTTAAATGAATAGTGATTATTGAATCTCTGCAACCAACATGTTGTATAATCATTTGATAGGTTCCCAGACAAAGGTTTGAAAATTTAAAACTTCCATGTTCGTTTGTAATTTGAGTTTGATTATTTTCTTTTAAAATAACAAAGGTACCTTCCAATTCTTTGCCATCATCCAAATCAATAATTCTTCCACTTAATGTGTAGTTGCAAATATTTTGGGCTATCAAATGGTTATTTGATATAGAAATAAATAACAAAAAATAAATATATACGCAGAAATACTGTCTCATAATTTAAGATAGGAAGGAATTATTTTTTGAAATTGAAAAGAAGTTTATTTTACTGGATCATAACCACTTCCTCCCCAAGGATGACAACGGAAAATCCGTTTTAATGCCATCCAGCTGCCTTTAAAAGCACCATATTTATTTACTGCATCCAAACCATACTGAGAACAGGATGGAGTAAAGCGGCATGATGGCTTTAACAAGGGAGAAATTGCGTATTGATAGAAGCGAATAATCGCCAGAGGTATAAACTTCAAATTATTTTTTAAAAGGTTAACAACTTATTTATTTAACATAAACTAAGCTGTTGGCGGACCTCTTAAGGGAGAAATAAAATAATTATGTCTTTGTATAAGTTCTTGTTTGTATACAAATGAAGTTTGTTTGGTATGTTTTAACGGTAAAAAATTTAAAATGAATTTGAATACGGTATAATAAACAGGAGTATCAAATTTCTCAAAATTACAATCCTGCGAATCTTCTAATTCGTTAATCGTATCATCAGATGTAGAGTGAATTACACCATGATTATGACCTAATAAGGAGTGGATATAAACCTTTGGGACAGCTGCAAATAAAACAACTGCTAACAAAGCAAATGAAAAAAATATTTTAAATTTTGTTTTCAATCCATCAAATATACATAATATTTAATTAAAACAAATTTGAACTAAAGG
>JAEUTR010000050.1 GCA_016787365.1 Bacteroidia bacterium | reverse complement strand
CCCCATGGTATTATATACATTACCTAAAGCTACTTTTCTCGAAATTGATTTAGCTTTCGCTTCCGCTTTTCTTAGGTAAAGATCGGCCTGCTTAAAATTATTTTGTTGTTGGTACACATTGGCAATATTCACTAACATATTAGTTGTATTAGTGGAGTCATTTATTAATTCATAATTTTTTAAAGCCTCTAAACAAAATTTTAAACCAAGTTCTAATTTCAATGTCATGACATATCCCGAACTTAATTGATGATAAATGCCTGCTTTATATATGATAGGAATATTTGCCGGAAGTTTGGCAACAAGGGGCGACAATAATTGAATAGAAGAATCTCCCAAATCTTTTTGATAATAGGCTTTAGATAAAGAAATAAGGGCTTCGTAATAATGCTTGGTAAATGGGCAATCTTTAGCTTGAGAATAGGCTTTATAAGCCAAAGTATAAGAGTGGGTAACGTCTTTTGAAAGGGCTATATTAGCTTCATTATATAATTTCTTAATAGAAATAGTGTCGCAATTTTGAGCAAGACTTATTCTTGCCAAAAAGCCATAACATAAAATAAAGAGGTAGAAATATTTCATTAGTTAAAAATACAATTTTCTCATAAAATACAAGGTTTAAAATGGTATCTTTGCACAATAATGAAGACAAAAACTCTCAAAAAAAATAAAGTTAATGTTGTAACATTAGGTTGCAGCAAAAATATTGTAGATAGCGAAGTATTAATGGGGCAGTTAAAAGCTAATAACTTTAATGTGGAACACGAAAGTGAGGATGACGACCATAATATTGTAATTATTAATACCTGTGGATTTGTAGAAAATGCTAAACAGGAAAGTATAGATACCATTTTACGTTATGTAGAAGCAAAAAAAGAAGGTAGTATTGAAAAATTATATGTAACAGGTTGTTTAAGCGAACGCTATAAAGCGGATTTGGAAAAAGAGATTCCGGATGTGGATGCTTATTTTGGTACACGGGAGCTCCCTAAAATCTTAAAAACATTAAAAGCCGATTATAAAAAGGAATTAGTCGGAGAGCGGTTATTAACTACACCTAATCATTTTGCTTATTTTAAAATTAGTGAAGGTTGTGATAGACCTTGTAGTTTTTGTGCGATTCCTTTAATGAGAGGTGGACATATTTCTGAACCCATTGAAGCATTAGTTAGCAGAGCAAAATTACTAGCGAGTAAAGGTACTCGTGAATTGCTATTAATTGCACAAGATTTAACTTACTACGGATTAGATATTTATAAAAAACGTGAATTAGCTAATTTGGTTGATCAATTAAGCGACGTTGAAGGCATTGATTGGATTCGTTTACATTATGCCTTTCCGAGTGGTTTTCCTATGGATGTATTAGATGTGATGAATAAAAGAAGCAATGTGTGTAATTATTTGGATATGCCTTTACAGCACATTTCAGATAATATGCTGAAAAGTATGCGTCGTGGAATTACGAAACAAAAAACGATTGATACTGTTAATCAAATTAGGGATAAAGTTCCTGGTATTGCCATCAGAACAACGTTAATTGCTGGTTATCCCGGAGAAACAAAGCAAGATCATGAAGAAATGCTGCAATGGGTGAGCGATAGTAAATTTGAGCGTTTAGGCATTTTTACCTATTCACACGAAGAAAATACACACGCTTATTTATTAAAAGATGATGTGAAAGAAAAAGTGAAGAAAGAGCGTGCTGATGCGGTAATGAAAGTTCAGCAGGAAATTTCTTACAATTTAAATCAAGAGAAGATTGGTAAAACGTACAAAGTATTATTCGACAGAAAAGAGAATGATTATTTTGTTGGTCGTACAGAGTTTGATAGCCCCGATGTAGATAACGAAGTCCTAGTAAAAGCTACAGATACCAATTATGTAAGAATTGGAGATTTTGCTAATGTGAAAATTAATGATGCCAGTGATTTTGATTTGTATGGCGATTTAGTGTAATACATGTTTGAATTTTTAAAGAAGCCATATCCTTATTATTCGTTTTCGTTCAGAGATGTTTACTCTAATTTTTTGATAGGATGTTTTGTTGCTTTTTTCTTAATTGTTTTTCAACCCTTTGGTGTTTCTATATGGCAAACAGACCATAAACTTTTAAAATTAATGGGCTTTGGATTTGTGTCATTTATTTGTCCGTTTATTTTTAGACTCATTTCAACTTCTGTTTTAAAAAAGAAGAATCCCGAAGAAACCTGGACAGTTTGGAAAGAAATAGTAGGCTTGATGTTTGTGATATGTTTTATTGCCTTAGGCAACTTATGTTATGGGAATTTTATTAAAATCAGCCATTTTAATTTTCAAGAACTTTCATTGACATTAGTTGCTACGTTTTTATTGGCCATATTTCCCATAACAGCCAATGTACTTTTAAAATACAATCGCTTTGTAACCTTAAACAAAAAGGATGCGGAATTGATGGAAGCAGAGGTTTTAGATTTTCAAAATAGAGTAGAGGTAGGAAATCCTGTAAAGGAAAATATTGAACAACCAAAAAATGAAGTACTGATTTTAATTGCCGAAAATGACAAAGATAAAATAGAATTAAAACCTGAAGAATTGCTATATATCGAATCGGCAGACAATTATTCAAATGTGGTTTTTTATAGAAACAATAAAATCAATAAGCAATTACTGCGAGGAAGTTTAAAACGTATCGAATCTCAAATTACATTTCCTTTTATTATTCGTTGCCATAGAAGTTATATTGTGAATTTAAAACTCATTAATCACATCAAAGGAAATGCACAAGGCTATAGAATTGAGTTTAAAAACAATCTTAGCGACACTATTCCTGTTTCTAGAAATTATAGTAAAGCTCTTTTTGAACGATTAGAGTCACTAAAATAGTTGATGCTTGCCCCAAAGGATAAAAATTACTTTGTCATTCGTCCCAAAACCTGATATTTATCCCAAAACCTTGCTAGTCAGCCCTTTTATTTGATATGTGGTGCTGAGTAGTTGTAGTTTTGTCTCCATAAAATAATTCATTATGGAAAAAATCTTAACAATCACCATTATTATTCACGTGCTTGCCGGTATAGGTGCTTTAATTTTTGGAGCACTCTCCATTATTTTAAAGAAAAATACACCCAAACATAAACCAGTAGGTAGGATTTATTTTTATTGCATGACCACCATTTTTGTGACAGGTGTTTTTTTATCTGTATGCAAAGGTTTACTGTTTTTATTCTTTATTGCTATTTTTACCTATTACTCCACTATAATTGCCTACAGAGCTTTACGTTTAAAAAATCTGCATAACGGACAAAAACCAGCAATAATTGATTGGATAGTTGAAGTCATTGCTGGTTTAACGTTTGTGGGCTTAATTATTTTTGCTATTATTTATTATATCCAAAATAAAGATGTAAATGCATTAATTCCATTTGCTTTTGGAACCATGGGATTATGGGGTGTGATTAAAAATACAAAGCGTTTATTAAGCAAACCTAAAGAAACCTTGTATTGGTTAAAAATGCATATCGGCAATATGTTGGGTAGTTATATTGGAGCTATTACGGCGTTTGTTGTTAATCAAAGCGAACATATTCCATTGCCTCCAATTGCTTTATGGTTAGGACCAACAGCTATTTTGGTGCCAATAATTGTTGTTGAATTAAAGAAGGTGAAAACTCAAGCCTTGTAATTTACTTTAAGGGCTTAATAATACGCTTATCTACGCAATATTTTAAAAGACCGATCACACTTTTAGTATCTGTTTTTCTGAAAATATTTTTGCGATGAGTTTCTACTGTACGCTCACTGATAAATAGAGCATCAGCTATTTTTGCATTAGTGTATTCTTTAGCAATAAGTTCAATTACTTCAATTTCTCTTAATGATAATGAAATTTCTTTTGGATTGGAAGGACTACTCGTTATCTTCATCATTTCCGCACTTACATCTTCACTAAAAAAAGTTCCGCCATTAGATACTTTTTCAATAGCATTCAGTAATTCTTGCTTTCCGGTATTTTTAAGGATATATCCACTTACGCCGGCCTTCAACATATCACTTATTGTTTCTCTCTCTCCGTACATCGACAACGCAATGATTTTTATTTCAGGGCATTGTTTTTTTATTTCTTTAGTCAATTCAATGCCATCCATTTCCGGCATATTAATATCGGTTAAAACAATATCAGGACGGTATTCTATTATTTCTTGAAGTGCCTTTGTAGGAGAATTAGATTCTCCCATCGGAGTAATATGCGACTCTCCTTCTAGTAATGCTTTCAAGCCATCAATTAACATTTGATGGTCGTCTACTAAATATATTTTTAAAACACTCACTTTATTAAAGACGTTTTATTACAATTATTGTTGACTAAAATACATAATTATTGTATCATAATAACAAACAGCCGCTTCATAATTTTATTCGATGCTTTTTTTAATATCATCTGTAAACTAAATGGGTTTACCAACAAGGATAATGATTAAAATCATAGTCTAAAAAAAAAGTATTTTCAAGAAAACGATAAATAGAGTAGGAAGTACTATTTATTTGATGACCGAAACAAAAGTTTTTTGGTACTCTTCCCATTTTACTTTTTGGTAATCGCCGGAACCGTAATAATTTAAAATAGGCTCAAAGCTTTTGGGTGGCATAAATCCTTTTAAAATATCTAAGCGTTGTATTTGATTATTTAAAAATACGATAGAAGGATAGGCTAGCTGATTATCTAATATAGAAGCAGCAAATTGATGCGGCGCTTTTGAGTTTGCAGGATCTGTACTCACAAAAACATAATTATCAAACTTTACACTATCCTTACTTTCGGCATCAAATTTTACAGCATAAAAGTTGGTATTTATATAGTTTGCAATATCAGGATTGTTAAAAGTTTGAGAACTCATCATTTTACAAGGACCACACCATGTTGTATATATATCAATCATTATAGGACGTGGATTTTTTTTGCATTTAATATATGCTTCATCAAATGATATCCAGTTTACTAAAGAATGGTCGCTAAATTCGGTATACGTATTTTTTGATGTAAATTCGAATGTTGAATTATCCTGATCAATAAAATTACTGACTCTGTTTTCCGGTGAATTAATGGAGGCTTGAAGGGTGCTTTTTTTACAGGTATAAAATACAATAGCAAGTATAATAATTCCAGCCATTGATATATCTTTCCAGTTAAACATAGTGTCTTGTGTTTCAAATGCTGTGCCAAAATTTGTTAATCAAAATGACTTAACAATTACTAAAATGTTAAATTATTTAACCCCACCCATTAATTTTTTAATTAATGGAGAAATTGCAATCAGAATAATACCGGCGATAAGAGCATAAATACCTAATTGTTTATATCCATCGGCATAAATGCCCAGTTTTTCAAAATTGCTTGCATTTTCAGAGGCACTGGCAATATTAGCGCCTAACAATCCGGCAAAATATTGACCATAGGCACTTGCCAAAAACCACATTCCCATAATAACAGCTTGTAGTTTTTGTGGCGATAATTTAGTCATAACCGATGTGCCAATAGGAGAGAGGCAAAGTTCACCAAAGGTGATGATGAACCATCCA
>JAEUTR010000039.1 GCA_016787365.1 Bacteroidia bacterium | reverse complement strand
GAATAGGTAAGCGTGCTATTTGTACTTAAATCTGTTGAGGGAGAAGTAATATAATCTCGCCAGCCTAATGTTGGTGTACCAACAGCTCCTGTAACAGTAGAAGTCATTACAAATGAATTACCCAAACAAACTAATGTTTGCCCAGAAACGGCTGCGGTAATTGAATATGCGTTTATAGATAAAAAAGTTGTATCGCTTAATGTTCCTCCAAATGCAATTAAACCAACGGTATGTGTACCAACAGTATTAAAGTTATAATTCATCCATGCAGAACCTCCAGGGCTTGCAGCATAATAATAGTCAGCATCTTTTATCCATCTTAGTGAATCAGCATTTTGGCTTGTGCTTGTAAAGGTTGCGCTAGTGTTTAAACAAATCTGATTGTTATTGTAGTTGAAAGAAGAAACCGGTGGCATCAATTTATGAACTTCTAAATACCTATCGTTTAACGCTAAATGTCGTTGCTCAGCATTATTATTACCATTCATTATTATTGATGGTTGAAAAGTACCCTTATTACCTACAAAATATAAACTATCTTGTGTTGCTGCTAAATTCATGTAGTTTCCATCAATAGCATCACCACCAAACGCTTCAACAGATGTATCAGTTGTTATATTAAATGGGATGCCATTTGGTATGAAATATATGAAAGCATAGTTTGCTGTTGATCCCGAATCAAAATAACTTGTTGAAAACCAAAATCTATTTTTAAAGTGTTTACCACTTGTGATAATACCGCTACTACCCGCAAATAGGAACTGTAAAGCATTTCCATCATACGAATAAAATTGATGGCCGCTATTACCAACCATATTTACCCCAATTAATAATTTGCCATTTAAAGTATCTAATAAAGCAATTTTTGAATCTATTGGAAATGAAAAGAATTTTATACCGTTTGGCTGCGTAAATGTTATTCCATCAACACTTCTTTCGAGTAATTGATAATTTGAAACCGATGAATCGCCAGCAACATATAATACATTATTAAAAACAAAACTATGGTTTACATATTCCATATCAATAGTTGAATAAGTAGGCATAACCGACGTTTGATTGATATGTTTTTTATACACTTGAGTTCCTACATTCATTTTTGCGAAAAAACGAATGGTATCATGATTAGTGGTTGGGCTAAACATGGCTATATTTGTTATGCCTCCTTCAAAATCGGAAGAAGTACCAATGTTAATAGAATCGGACGTAAAAGAACTTGTTAAACTATTGTAGGTATAAAATACCGGATAATTATCACCAACATCACTTCCTGAATAGCAACCAAAAATACCATAAGTTAAACCCGGTGTGCTTGTTTTATAAGCAGTAACTGATTGTATACCTCTATCACCATCTTGAATTGGGTAGGCTAACGTACTAGTATAGCGAGTAGTTGTATTGTATTCAAATATACCTTTACGGGAATATGGATTGCTGCCAGAAAATGTATCAACGATCATCATTAATTTATCTTCTACCATAACAGATTTATTAAAATCTTGGTAAGGTGTATTACTAACCGAGTAGGTGCTTACCGTTT
>JAEUTR010000388.1 GCA_016787365.1 Bacteroidia bacterium | reverse complement strand
ATTTTTGGACTGTCAATTCCCCGATTGAAAATACATTTTTTCATGAAACAAAAAATCTACATTCTTTTAATATGTTGCATTCTATTTAAAATGCAAACATCAGCTCAATCGGTAAAAGATTCTTCTATTCGTATTTTAATGATTGGCTTCCATTTTAGCGGACAATTACCTCAATACGATATGGCAAAACGTTTTGGTCCTAATCTTAGTGCCGGAGGTAATTTTGTTTGGAAAACCAAAAAAAATATTTTGTTTGGAGTAGAAGGCAGTTATTTTTTCGGAAAAAATGTTCGTGAAGATGTGGTTTCCTCTATGAGAAATGAAGATGGTTTTATAGTTGATAATGAGGGTTATCCTGCCGATTTAAGATTAACGGAACGCGGGTGGAATATTTTTGCTAATGTAGGTTATATGATTTCGAAATGGGGAAATAACCCAAACTCCGGTGTATTTTTTACCCTTGGCGGAGGGTGGATGCAACACAAAATAAAACTATATGACGCCAATCAAAAAATTGCTGCAGTAGACGGTGATTTAAAAAAAGGGTATGATCGTTTAAGTGGTGGTTTTGGCCTTTCTCAATTTATAGGATATAAATATATCAGCGATAACCGTTTAGCAAATTGTTATTTTGGTTTTGAATTTTACGAAGCCAGTACCAAAAGTTTAAGAGGCTTTAATTACGACACTGGATTAAAAGACACTCAAAAACGTTTTGATGTATTAATGGGATTCCGATTTGGGTGGATTCTTCCGCTTTATAAACGAACCAAAGACTTTTATTATTACTAGTTGTCTTCTTCCTTAGTCAAAATATTTTCATTATACTATTATAGTTAATAATATCCAAAACCTAATCATTCAAGCTAACATCTGATTTGAGATAGGTATTAAAAAGTAACATGAAACTTTTGCTTTATAAACAAAGGAAAAAAACTCAATAAAATAGAAAGCATAAAAAAAGCCACCAGTTTGCTGGTGGCTTTAAATAATATAACTAAATACTAGTATTGAGAAAACCCTTGTCTGTCTGTTACTTTATGTTCGATTAATAAACCTACACATGCAGCATCCATTGGCTTATGTTTATCAGCTTCTGTTGCTCCGTTTGGAACAGTTACTTCGATTATTAACTGACGGCTTGCAGTACTTTGAAATTCAAACAAAGGTGCATTTTGAGCGGTTGTGTTGTCATATAACAATTCGTTAGTACGAGCATCAAAAATTTTGTATGTAACCTTGTCGCCAAGAGCTGTTTCACAACAAACATTTATACGATAGTCCATTCCTTTGTAAATAACACAACGAATTTTAGATGTAGACCCTTGATTAAATAACCCGCTTTTAGATTGAGCATTATACATCCAACCTTCTTTTCCTCCGCGTTTAGTTTCTACAACACAGTATTTACGGTGAAATTGACCACATACACTAGCCTGCGAAAATAACATCACTGAGCTTAATATGAATAATGATAAAAATATTTTTTTCATAACTTTTATTTATTTTGTTAACGTATAAGAATTTCTGATTGCCTTAATTTTTTCTACAATTGCTTTGTATTGATCGGCAGTAATAGCAAGTTCTTTTCCTCCTCCAAGAACATTTTTAGATTTATCTCCTGTTGCAGCTGCTACCTCTTTCTCACCAATTTTATTGAATTCAGCTTGTAACTCAGTAAACTGAACTAAAACAGAAGCAACATCAGCATCATCCTGATATTTTTTCAAAAATTCAATTAAATTATCCAATGTGTATTTTTGATCTGCTAAACGCTCAACAACAGGGCTATTTGCTTCATATTTTGCTAAACTGGTAGCTATATACAAACTTTCAATCCACCCACCTGAAACAACTAAAGATAATGTAGGTCCTTGTTTACTACCTTCTAAAGTTTCAAAGGACGAAAAGTAAACATCATCTGTAATCACTGATAAAGAATCAGGATTTCCAACATTTCCTTCTAAACGTTTTAAAACTTCAGGTTTAATCGCAGAAGAAACTCCTATCTGATCGCCTAGTTGTTTTACTGTTTTAAAATATTTCAACGCCTCCGACCCAATTTCAAAAATACTGCAATAGCTTAAATCGCAACTGTAAATACCAAAATTTAAAGCTTTTGATTTATTATCTGTATAGTTTTTTTGATTATCAGGACTGTTTAAGAAAGATACATTTTTATTGTTCTTGCCACCAACCATTTTAATAAAGGTCAACATCTCGCCTGGAGAAGGAACTTGAAAAAATGTTTCGGTAATTTGTTCGGCTTTAGTTTCTGTCTTTAAAGTATCTACTCCAGACAAATCATCTCCACCTTCCGTTTTATCACCTCCACAAGAAACAAGCATTAAACTTGCAGCTAAAGGGGCAATTAAAAAATGTTTACGTTGCATCATGATATTTTTATATGTTTCTGTTTATTATTTACCAATTAATTTAGCTACTAAATCAGCCGCTTCTTGTAATTCAATTGCCGAATACACTTTTAAGCCTGATTCATCAATTAATTTTTTAGCTTCCACAGCGTTTGTCCCTTGTAAACGAACAATGATAGGAACATTAATCGTTCCCATATTTTTGTATGCATCAATTACACCTTGCGCCACACGGTCGCAACGAACAATACCTCCAAAGATATTTACTAAAATCGCTTTTACATTTTTATCTCCTAAAATAATGTGAAATGCTTTCTCAACACGCTCAGCATTAGCAGTACCACCTACATCTAAGAAATTAGCAGGCTCACCACCGGATAATTTAATAATATCCATCGTAGCCATTGCTAAACCTGCTCCATTAACCATGCAACCAACGTTACCATCTAATTTTACATAGTTCAATTCTGCTTTACGAGCTTGAACATCCACTGGATTTTCTTCCGTTTCGTCACGCATCGCTTCAATATCTTTATGACGGTATAAAGCGTTATCATCTAAAGTTACTTTAGCATCAACTGCAATGATTTTATCGTCAGATGTTTTTAACACTGGATTAATTTCAAACATTGAAGAATCAATTGAATCGTAAGCTTTGTATAATGCTGCTACAAATTTTGTCATTTCTTTAAAGGCGTTACCACTTAAACCTAAGTTAAAAGCTACCTTACGACATTGAAAATCACGTAATCCAACTTTAGGATCAATTTCTTCTTTCCAAATTAAATGTGGAGTTGCTTCAGCAACTTGTTCAATATCCATTCCACCTTCGGTACTGTACATAATAATATTACGACCAGTTGAACGGTTTAATAAGATACTCATATAAAATTCTTTAGTAGGAGTTGCTCCAGGGTAATATACATCCTGAGCAACCAATACTTTACTTACTAATTTTCCTTCTGCACTGGTTTGTGGAGTAATTAAGTGCATCCCAATAATATTAGTAGCAACTTCTTTCACTTTATCTAAATTTGGTGCAAACTTCACCCCGCCCCCTTTACCACGTCCGCCAGCGTGAATCTGAGCTTTTACTACAACACCGTCGCATTTGTATGTTTCCATAACTTGTTTGGCAGCTGCAACAGCTTGCTCCGGAGTTTCTGCAACAATTCCTTCCTGAATAGCTACACCAAAACTTTTTAAAATACTTTTTCCTTGATACTCGTGAATGTTCATATGATAGTGTTTATAGTTCTAAATTTGCTCTCAAAAATAGGGTTTTTATTGTAAAAGCAAACATTTTTTTACAAAATATTTGTCCACCTAAAAAGCCTATAATTCCTTCAAAAATCCCTCTATAACTCCATAAACATCTGCCAACTCCGTTTCTGTGATACAATAAGGTGGAATTAAGTATAAAATATTACCCAAAGGCCTCACTATAATACCTTTTTTAAGAAAATAAGATGCAATCGTTTCGGAAGCATTATTGAGGTAATGTGTATGTTCTTCGGTATTAATTTCAAGAGCCAAAATAGTGCCTTTGCTCCTGACATCTTTCAATTTTGAATGATTTTCGAGTTTTACCACAAACTCCTGATTTAACTTCGATAGCATTGCAATTTGACTCCAAGTTTTTTCTTTTTCCATTAAATCTAAACTCGCTAAACCGGCCGAACAAGCTGTAGGATTAGCGGTGTAGCTGTGTCCGTGAAAAAAAGTTTTGGTTTTATCATCACTCACACAGGAATTGTAAATAAATTGAGCACAACTCGTTACTCCTAAAGGCATGTAACCACCTGTTAGTCCTTTAGACAAACAAATAATATCGGGTTTATTGGTTAGATAATTTGAAGCAAAAAATTCACCTGTCCTTCCAAAACCAGTCATTACCTCATCGGCGATACATACTACTTTATTTTCACGACACAAAGCAATGAGTTCATCTAAATACTTCGATTCATACATCAACATTCCTGCTGCTCCTTGCACTAAAGGCTCAAAAATAAATCCTGCAATATCATTATGATTGGTAAACCACCCTTGTAAAACTTCTTTAATTTGCTCCATATTATCCTCATCCGGCAAGGGAATATGAATCACATCAAATAATAAATTTTCGAAAGCATTATTAAACACATTTCTTGCTCCTACGCTCATTCCTCCAAAGGTATCACCATGATAAGCGTTTTCGAAAGCAATGAATTTTTTCTTATTTATTCCCTGATTGTGCCAATATTGCAATACCATTTTCAATCCCACTTCAACAGCCGTTGAACCATTATCCGAATAGAAAATTTTGGATTGATTTTCAGGTAAATGTCCTATTAATCTTTCTGCTAATTTCACCGCTGGTTCATGTGTAAATGAACTAAAAATAGCATGCTCTAAGGTGTGCAATTGTTCACTAACTTTTTGAGAAATATAAGGATGACAATGTCCGTGCAAATTAACCCACCAAGATGAAATTCCATCCAGTAGTTTATTACCTTCTGCATCATAAAAATAAGCGCCTTCTCCTCTAACTATTTGAACAGGAGTTTCAGCATATTTTAAGTGTGTGAAAGGATGCCAAACGTATTGACTATCTTTTTGTTGTATATCCGAATTGCTCAAGAATAATTAATTTTGATTCGAATGTATATAAAATAATTGAACTGGATAATTTATTACCATTAAGTTAATTTAACCACATAGAAAAATCAAAAAAGAGAAAGATAGGGATAAAAACATGTTTTTTAACTTCTATAAACATTATGCCTATGTGGTTAAACCTTAAAATATTATAATTCAAAATAAAATTGGATTGAAAAATTTCCACGACACATTTCATTTGCTATATTTATGCTTTTATAAATAAAACACCATGGACTTAGAATTTAATAAAAATGATGATAAAATGCGTTTGCTGATTTCGCAAATGGAGCAACGTTTAAATAAGATTTACGATGGCGGTGGAAAAAAACGCATCGAGAAATTACACGAACAAGGAAAAATGAGTGCGCGTGAACGTATTGATTTCTTATTAGATAAGGATACGCCTCGTTTTGAAATGGGGGCTTTTGCTGGTTACGAGATGTATCCAGAACATGGTGGCTGCCCAGGCGGCGGTGTGGTAATTGTTATAGGATACGTAAGTGGCAAGCAATGTATTGTAGTTGCCAATGATGCTACTGTAAAAGCAGGAGCCTGGTTTCCTATTACAGGTAAAAAGAATTTACGTGCGCAAGAAATTGCCATGGAGAATAGATTGCCAATTATTTATTTAGTTGACAGCGCTGGTGTGTATTTACCAATGCAGGATGAAATTTTTCCAGATAAAGAACACTTTGGTCGTATCTTCCGCAACAACGCCATTATGAGTGGTATGGGTATTTTACAAATATCTGCAGTAATGGGAAGTTGTGTAGCAGGTGGTGCCTATTTACCAATCATGAGTGATGAAGCGATGATTGTAGACAAAACGGGGTCTATCTTTTTAGCAGGCTCGTATTTAGTAAAAGCAGCTATTGGAGAAAATATAGATAACGAAACTTTAGGTGGTGCGACTACTCATTGCGAAGTAAGCGGTGTTACAGATTATAAATGTAAAGATGATGCGGATTGTTTAACCCGCATTCGTAATATCATGAGTAAAGTTGGTGATTATGATAAAGCCGGCTTTAACCGTGAAACACCTGCACTTCCTAAAAAAGATCAAAAGGAAATGTATGGTATCTTGAATGATAAGCAATATGAAATTAGAGATATCATAGAGCGTATTGTTGATAATGGCGAACATGATGAATATAAAGAATTATATGGTCAATCTATTGTTTGTACCTATGCTCGTATTGATGGTTGGGCTGTAGGTATTGTTGCTAACCAACGTAAAGTAGTGAAAAGCAAAAAAGGAGAAATGCAATTTGGTGGCGTTATTTATAGCGACAGTGCTGATAAAGCTGCTCGCTTTATTATGAACTGTAACCAAAAGAAAATCCCTTTAGTGTTCTTACAAGATGCCACAGGGTTTATGGTGGGTTCTCGTAGCGAACATGGTGGTATTATTAAAGACGGTGCAAAACTTGTAAACGCTATGGCTAATTCAGTAGTTCCAAAATTCACCATTATTCTTGGTAATTCTTATGGTGCGGCAAATTATGCCATGTGTGGTAAAGCCTACGATCCGCGTTTAATTGTAGGGTGGCCTACAGCACAAATAGCCGTGATGGGTGGGGCACAAGCGGCTAAGGTGTTAGTTCAAATTGAAATAGCAAGTTTAAAAGCTAAAGGCGAAGAAATTACTCCTGAAAAAGAAGCGGAACTATACAACAAAACAAAAGACCGCTATGATACCCAAACAACACCGTATTATGCGGCATCACGTTTATGGTTAGATGCAATTATTGATCCTACGGATACCCGTAAAGTAATCAGTATGGGAATTGAAGCTGCCAATCATGCTCCTATAACAAAGCAATATAACGTAGGCGTTTTGCAAACCTAATATATGGAGCTGGTTTCTGAAGTAAAAATTATTAAACAAATAACACTACCCGAAGCTTCACTTAGTTTACGTGAGGATGGCATTATTCATGTTTTTTATAACAATAATACGGTCTTAGATGTGCCCTTACAATTACGAATGGCGGATGCTTTTAACGAGATTACCGACAGTCAAAAATCCTATTTTATTTTTGAAGCCGGAGAAAATGTAGTGATTACTAAAGAAGCGCGAGAAAATGCTCTTAAACTGGAAGACTCTACTCCTATTTTAGCTTCGGCTGTTGTGGCAAATAATTTAGCCTACAGAATAATTGCAAATTTTTTTATCAAAGTTCAAAAACCAAAAGGGCAATATAAAGTTGTAGCAAATTTGGAAGATGCTCTTAAATGGCTTAAATCGCTTAGTACTCAAGTATGAAAAAAATAATTTTCTGTTCATTATTAATTTTTTATTTTTTCTCATTACTCTCTCAAACTAAAACCCCTGCTATGTTTCGTTGGCAGGATAGATACGCTAAAAAAAATGTAAGAAAGTATATTAATCATGATACTTTAATTAAAACTAGTGAAGCTGTTTTACATGTTAGCTATAGTAACGAACCATCAAAACCATATTTAATGTTATTACACGGGATGGGCGCAAACGCACGAACCAATTGGAGTAGCCAGTTAGCAACACTCTCAAAATCATTTAATCTGATACTACCTGATTTAATTTATTTTGGAGAAAGCACGTCTGATTCCAAAAACTATTCGGTAGAGTTTCAGGTTGAACAAATCAGGGAAGCAATTTTGAAATTAGGCATAACTTCTAAAATTAATGTGATGGGGTTTAGTTATGGAGGATTAACCGCCGCTATGTATAATCAACTTTATCAAACAGACGTTATCAAATTAATTATTATAGATGGTCCTGTAAAATTTTATTCCATACAAATGGCTGATAGTATGGCCAATTTGGTTGGTATAAAAAACATTAATAATCTTATTGTACCAACGAGTATTGACGAATTTAATGGCATGAAAAAAGCAGTGATGTCAAGAGGATTTCCTGCTACAAAAAAATTAAAACAAAAATTTTTAACCTATTTCTTTTTACCTACAAAAGCGATAAGAGATTTACAGATGAATTATTTAGCTGAACATCAAAACACTTATCAAAGCTACACCTATCATTTAGATAAAACACCT
>JAEUTR010000034.1 GCA_016787365.1 Bacteroidia bacterium | reverse complement strand
GAACGGTATAATTGAAACTAGTCCAGATTACAATACATGGTGTGCTGAGATGATGTCAGACGAAGAGTTTGATAAACGAATCATGAACTGGGGCGAGGGCAATGATAATTATACTAAAATAGCAGATGTTGCATTAAATACAAACGGTACTTTAAACATTACTAAACAAGATCTTGAAGTTAGTTGTGACACCCTAAACAAAAATAATTTCAATCAGGAAATTGCTTGTTACGGAACCTGGATATCCTCTCCTGCATTTAATTTAAGTCCATTTAAACTGATCATGTTTACCAACTTCAGTAACATCAGTGCCATAGATGGAGGTGCCCAAACCATGAAAGGAACAGCTAAAATAGTTCCAGCTATCTATTTAAAATATTCAAAAGATAAAGAAACAAATTATAAGATAGAAAAAGGAATCAGCTATACCATAGATGGTTTAAGTTTAATTAGTGGTGTAGGAACAGTTCTTAACGGTGGTTTTAAAGCCTTAAATTGGGGAAGAAAAGCCTGGATAGTATATAATACCAGTGTTGCAACAGCCAACATTTTAGTAAATGCAAGTGATATCCCTAATGACCCGGATTTTCAGGATGCTTATCAGGCCTATACTGCTATTACCATTGCCAGTGGATTAGGAGAGCTCAGTTACAATGGTATTAAAAATTTTAGTAGTTGTTTGCGTACAACCAAAAGTATTGCAAATACAACAACACAAATAACCAAACAACAATATTTAAACCTGATTAATAAACTGGATGCGGTATATGTCAAATTACAAAGTGGTGCTTTGACATTAAATGCTAATGGCATGAAGGCTTACAAAAAATTAAAAGCCTATACTGATAGATTAAAACAAAACTGGCAAAAATTATTTAAGGAACCTCTACCTGTTGGGCTTAATAATGCGGGGAATAGTATAAGTTTTCTTAATGGATGGACAAAACAAAGTATAATAGCGAAGGTAAGTGAGTTAAAATCATTAGGTCAAAAATTAAATCCAACTCAATATTTAAGTTCATCATACATTACAAATCATCTAAATAAATTTAAAACCAAAGCATCATATTTAGTAACAGGCGATACTTATGATAATTTTATTTTAGGTAAAGCAACCGTAGGAAGGCCTGATGGATTATTTATTTCAACTGCCGATGATATAGACGCTGTTATAGCAAAGGCAAATGGAAATATTTCAATTATTGAACAAGAACTTGGAATACCAGCTGGTTCTTGGCAAGGAAAAGGAGGAATTGTTAGAATTGATATAAACAATCCTGAAAATTTTAATTTAAGAATTCCTGATGGAAGCGAGGCTGGAGCGAATTCTTTATGGGAACCAGGTGGTTTAACTTCTGGTGGTAAAGTAGAAGCAGTAACCAATCCAATACCAACTACAAATATCAACGCAAATAAGATTATTCAATAATGAGTGGAAAATCACAACTGTTAAACGAAGCAATTGCTAATAATGAACTTTCAGAATTTATTATGGGTTCAAATAAAAAATACTATTTGGTATGCCAATATGCTGATATGCCAACTGATCCAGATCAAGTTTTTGATTCATTTAAAGAATATTATCAACGAACAAATGACGGAAGTATTTGGGTTTCCTTTGAGAATGAAATAGTTAATTTGAATACAACAAGTGATGGAGCTTGGTTTAGTATTTATTATTTAAGTATGTATTTATCTTATAGGAAATATACCGGAAAAGAATTTATTAACTTGAAAAGTATAATTAAAGTGATTGAAAATGGTTTAGACAAATTTAAAACTGAACTAGAAAAAGATAAAAAATGGGTTGGAAATGATTTTGAAAATGGATTATGGGGAGACGTAGTAAGGCTTGTAAATATACTAAATATGAAATTTGAAATAAATATCAACTTGCATAATGGTGTTTAGAATGAAACTCTTCCTCCAAATACCATTCCTTTTCCTCATCTGGTTTACAAACTTAGTAAATGCAACACCAATATTTGCAAAAATTGTATTACCAAGTTATGATTCCGATAGCTATCGGAATTCATTTTCAAAAACAGAGATAGATAATACTTTAAAATGATTGCCAATATTTTAAATACTCTCAAAACATTTCAAAGACATATTTTGTTTTTGCTGCTAATAATTCTTATTGGTATGCAAGGGTATTCGCAAAACCTTGAAAAAATTGGCAAAAAAGATATGTTAACTTTGAGTGGAGGATTAAACTATAATGCTATTTATTATAATGCCAATGGTATTAATAATCGTCGTGACCCTTTTACCTGGTATTTCAATGGAAATATAACCTTAAATGTATTGGATGTGAGTTTGCCATTTAATTATAGTTATAGCAACAATCAAAGTAAATTTACACAGCCTTTTAATATGACAAATTTTACCCCATCCTACAAATGGGCTAAAGGTTATGCGGGTTACACAAGTATGAATTTTTCTCCTTACACTTTGGCCGGACATATATTTTTAGGCGGTGGTATTGAACTTACTCCTAAAAATTGGAAAATAGCAGCTATGTACGGCCGATTAAAAAAAGCGGTAGACTTTGATGCCTTGAATGAAAGTAATACAGAAATGAGTTATAAGCGAATGGGCTATGGCACTAAAGTAGCATACGAAAACAATGGTTATGGTTTAGGCTTAATTTATTTCTCGGCTAAAGACGATGCTAACTCTATTCCATTTATTCCGTCTAATTCACAAATTATGCCACAGG
>JAEUTR010000013.1 GCA_016787365.1 Bacteroidia bacterium | reverse complement strand
ATTCATTTAATAATTGAATTTGACGAACAATTTGAGTATCAGGAATGTTCTGTGCAGCATTTTTATAAACGACATGAACAACTACCGGAATTGTAATAATTGAGTTTTGTTTTTTTGATGCACTTAACTTATTGGCGGGATTTGCCAGCCAGTTTTTAGCTGCAGTTTCCACTTTTGCAAAATTGGCTTTTGCAACCGGATTTTTTAAATGCTCATAATAAACGGGCATTGTAGCACATTTATTTTTGTTTTGCGAAAAGCTTAAAGTAACTGCCAGAAAGCTCAAACTGATGGTAAGTAATTGTTTTATCATTATTACAGAAAAATTAGTTCGAGTAAAAATAACAATTGAAAATTAAAATCAAAAGCAAAACTGATTTTTAAAAAATAATAGAAAATTTTTAGGGTAAATTTAGTTCAGGTGTAGTAATCACATTACTTTTATTTCCTGCTTCGTCAAACATGTATATAACATACTTAATACTTTTTACAGCTGTTATATGTCTTGTTCTTGGAATACGAATACTGATATCACCGCTAATTGCTTTGCCTTTATAGCTATCATCCGGAGCGTTAACTACATATCCGGTCTTTAAAGTATCATTAAATAAAGGACGATAATATCCAACATATTTATTAGTAACAGAATCTTTGTAATAATAGGTTAACCAGAATGTACGTGTTGTGTCGCCTTTAGATACTCCAATATCTCCATTGCCATCTTTAAATTTTACCTGAATATCGGCAGAATCTCCAATATAAGGATAAAAAGCTTTGTACTCAATTTCGGGAGTAGTTGCATAGCTTGTCTTTTTTATACAAGCTGAAATAAAGCCACTGCAAATAACTAAAATCAATAAATATTTAAAAATAAATTTTTTCATAAATAATTCAGCATAAATTTACGAAAAAAAACAAATAATTCAACTTGTTAAATTTAAAAGAAATACACAAACAGATTTTTGAATTAAATTTTGATTCAGACGAAGTTGTTTTTAATGATTTGGCATTAAATGTATTCAATTACCAGTTACAAAATAACCGTATTTATAATCAATATGTTTTAAGTTTAAAAATCAATCCTCAATCAATCACTCATTATTCCCAAATTCCATTTTTGCCAATTGAGTTTTTTAAAACCCAACAGGTAGTATGCGGGAACAATCATGCAAACTCAATGTGTTTTTCGAGTAGCGGGACAACAGGTCAGATTACATCAAAACATGTAGTAAATGATATTAAAATATACGAAGATGCTTTTACAAAAGGATTTGAGTTGTTTTACGGAGCACCCTCTGATTATTGTATTTTGGCACTGTTACCAAATTATCTGGAAAGAACCGGATCATCTTTGGTATATATGTTTGATAAACTGATTCAGGCTTCTCATCATCCACTCAGTGGGTTTTATTTAAACAATTTAAACGATTTGATTAAGACTATTGAAATTCTTAAAGAAAAGAAACAAAAAACAATTTTATTGGGAGTAACTTATGCTTTATTGGATTTAGCGAATGAGGATATTAAACTAAACGATAATTTTGTGGTTATGGAAACAGGAGGCATGAAGGGTAAACGGAGAGAGATGTTAAAAGAAGAATTACATCATGTATTGAAAAATAAATTAAATGTTTCGGCTATTCACAGCGAATACGGAATGACAGAATTATTATCACAGGCCTATTCTAAATACGATGGATTTTTTACTTGTTCGCCTTGGATGAAAGTTTTAATAAGAGATGTGAATGATCCCTTTTCATATGTTAAAGCAGGAAAGAGTGGAGGAATAAATGTGATTGATTTAGCTAATATACATTCTTGTTCCTTTATAGAAACAAAAGATTTAGGAAGAGTTGATTATAGATATCGTTTTGAGGTACTTGGAAGATTTGATAATAGTGATATCAGAGGTTGTAATTTAATGATACAATAACAATGGCAAAAACAAAATCGGATTTTTTTGAACAGGTTTTTCAGGTAGTGAGATTAATTCCAAAAGGTAGAGTAACCAGTTATGGAGCAATTGCTAATTATTTGGGCGCAAAGTCTTCATCCAGAGTTGTAGGCTATGCCATGAATGTAGCGCATTCTCAAAAGGAATATATTCCGGCTCACCGTGTATTAAATAGAAATGGACAATTAACCGGAAAAAATCATTTCAATAATCCTTATTTAATGCAGGAATTACTTGAAAAAGAAGGTATCAAAGTAGAAAATGATGCGGTTGTTAATTTAAAAAAATATTACTGGGATCCGGTGATTGAATTGAAGTTGTAAATCCATCTTAAATAGGAAATAAAAATTAACGTCTCTTGCATTAAAAAAACAATATATTTGCCCTTTGCCTTATGCAACAAAAGAAATTTGTCACAAATATTACGTTTTTAATTGTTCTTAATTTATTAATTAAGCCCTTTTGGCCTTTAGGTATTGAGCCAGCTGTTCAAAATGCTGTTGGCAATGCTTCGTATGGTGAATATGCCATTTTATTTAACTTCTCCTTTTTGCTCAACATTATTCTTGATTTTGGGGTAACTCAGTT
>JAEUTR010000673.1 GCA_016787365.1 Bacteroidia bacterium | reverse complement strand
TTTCATTTGAATTTTTTGAAAAAGATACATTCCTTGTTTCTCCAAAACTTAAATCAATTGGTAAATGTGTTGTGTCTGAAATCGAAGAAATTGTAAATTCTTTTATTTCTTCTTCTTTGTTTAGTGCTTTTACAATAATGTATTTTCTGTCAACCACTAATTGATGTGTAGTCGAAGAAAACTGTTTACCAACTCTATCTTCTGTAACTAATACTTCTGTTAATTGTTGTATCTGACTGGTTTTAAATTGTTTATTGTAAAGCCATTCAAAGAGTAAGGTTTCTTTTTGTTTCTCTAATAGTAATAATTCAATATCAATATAAAGCCAATGATTTTCATCTTTACAAATAGATTGATATTTTAATTGAGCATATTCGGTAATAATTTCGGACGATTGTTTAAAGAATTGAATAGAGGTATGAATGGTTTCTTCAATCGCTGGATTCAGTTTTTTTAGTTCAGGAACAATTTGATGACGAATAAAATTACGTTTGTATTTTACTTCTTGGTTGCTGCTATCTTCTCTAAATGATAAATTTTGTTTTTCTGCATATGCTTTAATCTCATCTTTTGTAGCAAATAATAAGGGGCGAACCATATCGTGTTGCTTTTCAGGAATACCTTGTAACCCTTTAATGCCAGTACCTCTGATTAAGTTTACAAATAAGGTTTCAATATTATCGTTGGTATGATGAGCTGTTAAAATGTAATCAAAATGATGCTCTGCTTTTAACGCTTTAAACCAATTATAACGTAACTCACGAGCCGCCATTTGAATAGACAGCTTATGTTCGGTAGCATATGCCTTTGTATCAAAATAAGTCACATGAAAGGGAGCATTAACTGACTTTGAAAAGTTTTCGCAAAAGACAGTGTCATCTTTTGCTTCTTGACCTCTCAACTGAAAATTACAGTGTGCTAATTCAATTGTATAACCAGCTTTGTGAAGTAAATCTACCAATACTACCGAATCTACTCCGCCGCTAAACGCAACTAATAGTTTATCGGTTTTGCTAAAAAGTGTATTTTTAGAGATATTTATTTCAAATTTTTTAAGCACATTTCAAATTTACGCTTATTAAGATGAATCCAAAATTTAATCAATTTTATAGCATATTTATATTAACAAATAAGCTGTTTTAATCCTAAAATGTCAATTAAAATATCTTTGTTTTACCAAAGAAAACAATAAATTAGTGCTTTAAATTTTAAAATTATATATGAGTACTCAAAAAAATATAACTGTTGTTGGAGCCGGATTAGTTGGTTCTTTAGTATCTATTTATTTAGCAAAACGTGGATATAAAGTGGATGTTTACGAACGTCGTCCAGATATGAGAAAAGCGGACATTGTTGCTGGCCGTTCTATTAACTTAGCTTTAAGTGATAGAGGCTGGAGAGGATTAGAAGGCGTGGGCATTGCTGATGAAATTAAAAAAATAGCTATCCCCATGTATGGCCGTGCAATCCATATGAAAGACGGTTCATCAACGTATCAAGCTTATGGTAAAGATAATCAAGCTATTTATTCGGTATCACGTGGTGGTATTAATATGCGTTTGATGGATTTAGCAGAACAGCAACCTAATGTGACTTTGCATTTTGAGGAACGTTGTGATAAATTAGATAGAAAATCGAACGAACTTTCATTTTTCAATACCTCTACCAATAAAACAACTGATGTAAAAAGTGATATTGTATTAGGTTCTGACGGAGCTTTTAGTGCGGTGCGTACACAAATGCAATTTCAGTCGGATAGATTTGATTACCAACAATTTTATATTGATGCTGGTTATAAAGAATTAGTGATTCCTGCCGGACCGAACGGAGAGCATTTAATTGAAAAAAATTGTCTTCATATTTGGCCTCGTGGAAGCTTTATGATGATTGCTTTACCAAACATGGATGGTAGCTTTACTTGTACTTTGTTTTTTCAAATGGAAGGAAAAGTATCATTTGATACTATTAAAACCAAAGAGGAAGTGATGGCATTTTTTAAACAAGAATTTCCAGATGCTGTGCCTTTAATGCCAACTTTAATTGAAGATTGGATGAATAATCCTACATCAAGTTTAGTAACTGTAAAATGTAAACCTTGGGTGTGGGACGAAAAAATTGCTTTAATTGGTGATGCGGCTCATGCTATTGTTCCTTTTTATGGACAAGGTATGAATTGTGGTTTTGAAGACTGTGTGGTGTTAAACGAACTAATGGATAAACATGGCGACCTAAACGGCGCTTGCTTAAAAGAATACGAAACATTGCGTAAACCAGATGGTGATGCCATTGCTGATTTAGCGATTGCAAATTTTGTAGAGATGCGCGATAAAACAGCTGATAAAACCTTTTTATTACAAAAGAAAATTGAAGCACATTTTAGTGCAAAGCATCCAGAAAAATGGATCCCATTATACAGTATGGTAACGTATAGCCCGCATATTAGATACAGTGAAGCTTTAGTGAATGGAAACAAACAACAAGCCATTATGGATAAGATTATGGCAATGCCTGATATTGAAGCGAAGTGGGATAGTGCAGAAGTAGAGAATGCGATTTTAAAATCATTATAAGAGAAAAACGGTCACCCTGAACTTGTTTCAGGGTCTCTTGGTATTAAATGATAATTTTGTGAGATGCTAAAACAAGTTCAGCATGACATTAAAAAAGTAATTAAGTGAACGAAACAAATATAAATCCATCCGATCCCCGATTAATAGCTTTTAATCGTTTGTTAAATATCATGGATGACTTAAGAGCGAAATGCCCTTGGGATCAAAAACAAACCATGGAAACTTTACGTCACTTAACCATTGAAGAAACCTATGAATTGAGTGATGCGATTTTAAAAGGTGATAAAAATGAAATCAAAAAGGAGATTGGGGATATTTTATTGCATTT
>JAEUTR010000654.1 GCA_016787365.1 Bacteroidia bacterium | reverse complement strand
GCATTTGTAGTTTAGTGATTTGTTTTTTATGAATTATGTTTTTACTGGCATTAAGTTGGCATACTAATAATCAACCATTAAAAAATAATATTATGAAAAAGAAAATACTAATTGCAGACGATAACGAAAACATCAGATTGTTATTAAATGAGTTTTTAAAATCCGATTACGAAATTATTTCGTTTGACGATGGTTCTGGTATATTAAATTGGTTAAATAAAGGAAATATGCCAGATATGATTATTTCTGATGTCATGATGCCAACTATTAATGGATGGGATTTAGTAAATAATTTAAAATTAAGCGTTTACTATAAAAACATTCCAGTGTTAGTTTTAAGTGGTATTGAAAAAAGTCAAGAACGTGTAAAATTTCTCGAAGCAGGCGCAGATGAATATATGATGAAACCATTTAGTCCTCAAGAGTTAAAAGCAAGAATTAATAACATTTTTAAAAGATATAATTATGAAAACGTTAACTAACCTACAAGCCAATCAACAAATTACAAATTTTCATAAAGGTGTTGTAAATGTTTTATACATTGGCGAAATCAAAGAATTAGCTTTGAAATTAAAATGTTTAGATGGTATTGATACCAATGTGTTTTATTATGAAAGTTCAATTTTAGCATACCAAGATATTAAAAACGGAAAAATTCTTATAGATGTAATAATTTGTGATTCTAGTATGATTGGTATTAATGCAATTGAATTTTATCAGTTAACTAAAAAACTATCCCATCTTAATTTCATTTATTTGATCGTTACTAAGCATGAATTAAGTAAATTGTATATTGAACGAGCTCGTAATTTAAAAATAGACGATATTATTGAATATCCAATTACATTATCACAACTAGCAATTAAATTAAAACAGCTTCTGGATAAAAAAAGTAAGGAGGTTATTGTTTTATCAACAAATCAAATTAAACCTAATTTTTTTAAAAGGAGTTTTGATGTTTTTTTTGCATCAATAGCTTTAATTATGCTAAGTCCGTTATTTTTATTAGTTGCCATTTTAATTAAAATTGATTCTAAAGGACCTGTTTTTTTTTCTAGTAAGCGTGTAGGTACAGGATATCAAATTTTTGATTTTTTAAAATTTAGAAGTATGAAAACTGGCGCTGAAAATATGATCGATTTAATGAAAGATCAAAATCAGTACAAAACTGTATCTATTTCAAAAAAAGAAAACGAAATATGTGTTGAATGCGAAAAATTAGGTCATGCTTGCTCTTCTATTTTATTTGTTGATGGGAAAAATATTTGTGAAAATTTGTATTACGAAAATAAATTAAATTCTAATTCAAGTTTTATGAAATTTAAAAATGACCCTCGCGTTACGAAATTAGGAGCATTTTTAAGAAAATCAAGCATTGATGAATTACCTCAATTATTCAATATTTTAAAAGGAGATATGAGTTTTGTTGGCAATCGTCCCCTTCCTTTATATGAAGCAGAGCAATTAACCTCTGATGAATGGTCGGAAAGATTTAATGCTCCGGCAGGTTTAACTGGTTTGTGGCAAGTAAGTAAAAGAGGTAAAGCCGATATGAGTGAAGAAGAAAGAAAGCAATTAGATAACATTTATGCCAGAACTCATAATTTTATTGGTGATATCGTTCTGATTTTTAAAACTT
>JAEUTR010000384.1 GCA_016787365.1 Bacteroidia bacterium | reverse complement strand
GCAATAATTTTAATGAAGTTGTATTTGGAATGGCATTTGGCATGTCCATAAAAGAAGTAATACCTCCTGAGACAGCGGCCCTAGATTCGGAATAAATAGTTGCTTTATGCGTTAAGCCAGGTTCCCTAAAATGAACTTGGTCATCAATAAAGCCTGGTAATAAATACAACCCTTCAGCATTTATAACTTTTACATTACCTATTTGAGGAGTAATATTTAATGCAATTTTTTCAATTCTTTTATTTTTGACTAAAATGTCGGATACATATATTTTACCTTCATTTACAATAGTGGCATCTTTAATTAAAATTTTTCTCATAATTTTTTAGGGATTACAGATGTCACAATACATAGGATCTTCATAAAGAGGGCCATTAGGATAGAATCTTTCTTCAGAATAATTACATTTTTTGCATTGATAGTGATGTGATAAAACTGACTTAGTTTTGAATCCACAATTGCTGCATGGTAATCCGGTTTTAAAATCGATGATGTCAAATCCAATAGTATTACAATGTGGACATGTACTATTAATTTTATTGATTAATTTCTCGAATACACTTTCTATAACAAGCATTCTACTTGGATTATAAAGGGCACGCATGTCTGTTTCGGCAAATACATGAGGATATTTATTTTTTAAAAAACTATAAGCAACATATAATTTCTCTTCTGATACAATTCCTTTAAAAATATCTTCTTTAGAATTTTGGTCTTTGCGCAATATCATAGCATGAGATGGAAATTGACACTCCAAAGCAAATTTCAATAAATCATCAAAAGAGCCTACAAATCGTCCACCAAAATTAGTATTCATCGATGCTTCACTTGCAACAATTTCAATATCATTTTTTTTATCAATAAAAATTGCCAATTCATTATCAACAGGCGCAAAATAAAATTGAGGATGTGGGCCAAAGGAACCTTCATTTGCTACTGCCAAATCAGCACTTTCCAAATTCATTGCCCCCAAACATTTA
Source organism: Bacteroidia bacterium (assembly GCA_016787365.1). Classification (GTDB taxonomy): domain Bacteria; phylum Bacteroidota; class Bacteroidia; order B-17B0; family Aurantibacillaceae; genus UBA4416. Next base: position 1,131 of record JAEUTR010000384.1, on the reverse strand, counting down.
TTTCTTAGGGTTGTAAGAGGATCGTTTCTTCGTTCAATTTCTCCAGTAAAAGTTCCCATCAAATCAGTGTCAAAACTATTAGAGATTTTACTTTTTAAATGAAAATATTTTTCAAATAAGGGAGAAATTACTTTTTCTTTTTGATGTTTAGTTACAATTAACAAAGTTCTTTGGTTGAACATATAAATACTATGTAATACTTTTAAGTAAACTAATAATCCATTTAAGATTTAAATAAATTCCTATACTTTCTATGGATAGAAAATAGAGCTGCACAAAAACAAAAAAATGCAAACAAACAAATCATTTCTTATTATTATGCAGCTTTTAAATTCAATCTTAATTTTTCACCAAATTCTTTACTAATATGACTAACCGGTGTGGCATAAATTAATAACTCAGGCGAGTAAAATTTTTCTTTTATATCCCTATCAATTACATCAAATAATAATGCCTTTGTAACAAAAAACAATCGAATTGTTTGAATTTCGTTTGAACCAGTATAAATTCTATTTGTATCTATATGCGTCATAAGTGCATATTTTTCTGAAATCAAATATTTCGAAATCTGAAACGCGAGCTCTTTACTATTTTGAATGACATCTATAACTATCATATAAAAACTATTTTTTTACAAAGCTTAATTCAACATTACTTTGTATTTTCAAATTATACCCATTACTTGAAGCTGTATCAATTATGTTTTTTATTTCTGAATATGCACTTTTAAGTTCTTCAATTCTATGATGATGATAATCAACATTTCCCGAATTCTTTTCCTGAATTCTAAATGATTCTAACTGATGGAAATTAATTTTACTACTAAATAAAGCATTCAGTATACTATTAGAGTCCGTAGGATTAAACTCGCCTTCAACGAGTTTAAATTTTTTGAGTTTATTCATATTTAAAAATTATAGATTTATTGTACTTTCAATTTTAATTTGTCCTTCTTGCGTTTCGATATGCTGTCTAATATTGAATAGACTTTTTTGCAGTCTCTTAATACGAGTTTCCCTCATGTTAATATCTTCTTCATTAGAGCACTCATTTATTTTATCTTCTTGAAATTTAATTTTAACGTGTATCATTTTTGTTAAAATCTCTAAGGCATCCTTTGCATCAAAAGCA
>JAEUTR010000643.1 GCA_016787365.1 Bacteroidia bacterium | reverse complement strand
AGTTTTTTATTGAGACCAATTCCGAAATGACGGTTTACTTGTATGATGTATTAGGAAATATCATTTTTACTAAGGTTTTAAAAGAAGGAAATCATGATTTGAATTTTGAAAATCAGTCGAACGGAATTTATTTTTTAAAAGTGAGTAGAATTGATTCGTCAAAAACTGTAAGAATTATAAAAAATTAGGGGATAAATATGTTTTAAATTACCAGGTAATACGGTTACCACCAACAATTATAATCGCTTTTATTTTGGGTATTTTACTTCTAAATAATGTACGTTGTTCAACAGCTAAGCTAAATCCAAATTTATCAAACCCATTATTGAGTATTTTAAAAGTTCCTTCATCACTTATAAACTCTTTTGCAATCAAATCTGCTAATTCTTGATAGGTATATAATTTAACAGGATTGGCTTTGAATTTTTCATCTGCTTTCTCTTTTTTTGTAGGTCTATTTCCTATAAACAAATGTGTATTAGTTTCAGTATCTTGTTTGTCTAAATAAAATTTATTGCCTTTAAAGTTTACACAATTAATAGATGTAATGTGATAATCCACATAGGCATTTCTATATCCATTATACTTACAGGCTTTCTTTATTTTTTTATTAATACGGATTTTGTTATTGGTATTAGATTCAAATTTTGTGGCCCTTAAAGTTTGGGTATAATTGTCGGAAGTTAATTGTAATGCCTCATTATTTTTTAAAACGCTTTTTACTTTACGGGCTCTTTTATTATTAATTTTTTCGAGTACAAGTTGTTTTAGCAAATTATAATCAGGATGAACAGGATCAAAATCTTGTGCAGATACTGATAATGACAAAACAATTGTAATTATAACAATAACTGTTTTCAGAATTAATTAGTTGAGTTTATAAGTTCGTTTAACTCTCCAAGACTAATATTATTAGAAAGAAGAGATAATTGTACTTTAACATCGTTTTTTATTGAATTCGCATCAAAAGTGTTTAGTTTTCCTATATACACTTTTGATTTATAGTTTTTATCAGATTGTGTGTTTAAAATAGTAATAATACTGTTTTTTGAAATTTTCAGTGGCTTTCCGGCATAATAAGTTACTGCAATATTTTCTTTAGGATCTATTACTTGAACGGTTGCATTTGAAAGTCTTTTCCCATTTTCATCAATAAAAATCGGAGAAAAAACAATAGGATTTTCTATATATACAGGCCTATCACAATTATACACACCAAATCCTTGTAATGATAATACACGCGTAATATTATATGCATTTGTATTTACACTACTATTTAAAAGCTTAGCAACATTATTCATTTCACTTATTGACATAATGTTTCTTGCATTTGACATATTTATCTTATATCGGTTATAGGCTGATAAAAATTTATCTCGACGATGTTTTGTTAATTTTTTTCTTTCGACTGCGGCTGTTTCATATTTAAAATACATTTTTTTGATACTCTTTTGGGCTCTGTCAATATTTTTATTTTGAATTAAAGGATAGGCATAAAAAGAAACAGTGTCAGTTTCATTATAAAATTTAAATAAGAAGCTGTCATGCTCTTTATCTGCTATAACAACAAAATCAACCATTTTTTCAGTTCGAATTTTAGAATTTCGAAAACGAATTCTGTTGTTAATTATTAAAATTCCGCGAGCTTTAGGGACATTATGATTAAATAATTCGTTGTTTTTAAAAAAGTCTTTAATGATTAAAGAGGATTTTTCAGCATCTAATTTCCATGTTATTTTTGAAAGCGCTTTTACTTCTGTGAAAAAATTTTCATTGCTGCTGGTATCATTTTTTGTTTTTGGACCTGGCATAGTAGAGTATATGTTAAATTCA
>JAEUTR010000636.1 GCA_016787365.1 Bacteroidia bacterium | reverse complement strand
CGGGTGCAGCGGCAAAATCAGTAATTACTACCGAACTACTATCACCATTTTCTGATTGAAAAGTAATTGTATTAACAGAGGAAGAACCTACAACTGAAGGTATAGTTAACGTATCTTGATAAGTACCTGGTCTTATATCAAAAATTACCGAATCACATATACCAAATGAAACCAACGCATTTTTTGCAGCTCTTAAACTAACAAAATCAGGATTATTACCCCCGATTTTATATCTACCTTTTAGCGCCGTATTTGGTAAATAATATATAACGGTATCGTTTAAAGTATTAACATCAACATTACCGTTAGGTAGTGTTGACCATGCTTTAATTTTTGCATTACCATACAAATTATTAATAGTTCCTAAGGAAATAGAATCCTCAATCTGACCTTGTAGTAAATTACCAGTCCACAAAATTGGTCCATATATTACACCTCCTACTTCAGCACTCAATTTAACTGAAGTTAAATTATTAATTCCGGTATTTTTTAACTTAAGAAATAATGTCTGAGAGCCTCCACAGCCAATATTTGAAACAAATGCATTAAATACTTCAGCATCATCATTGATATTTAATAACACAAATTCATCGGCTCCAATATCAGGATTAGTTACATTTCTTAGCTCGCCATCAATATCATCTGTCACATTTACATTATATTGAGCACTCCCATTTAATAAAGCAATATTAGCTACATGTAAATCTGTATTAGATATGTATAAAGGGTCTGCACTAACCGAATTAACCTCTTGACCAGAAACAGCATTATATGAAGCAATTGTAGAATAAGTTAATACTCCTATATTCCACAATTTATTAGTTGGGCTGTAAACACAATTATAATTTGATACAAAACTTGGTGTTAATGAACTTGATTTTACACAATTTCCACTTGCATTATTATAAATATTATTTTTATTGTTAGAATTTGTAACTGTTGTATATGATAAACAAGTACCAGAACCTATTTGATTTACTGAATTATAAATTAAATTTAAATACTGACAATTGTTTAATTTAATACCTGTTCCACTTCCATTTATTGAAACAAAATTATTAGTAATAAAATTAGGAGACACCGTAGAACCACTTGTTGCAATACTAATTCGGGTTGAATTTCCTGTTCCTGTAAAAATTATTTTATTTTTATTAACCGAGCAACCAAACGAAGAATTAATATTGATTGCAGTGGGAGTTAAATTTGAATTACTTATTTGATTTGATTCACAGGATAAATAATTCCCTGTTGATGAAATACTGAAATTTGATTGGTTCTCAAAAATATTTTTACGTGCTTTATTTCCGTTACCATTAAATACTAAGCCATTACTTCCATTAATAAATTTAGTAGTAATCACTTCCGAAGAATCACAGCCGAAATTAAAACTAACTAAAATCCCAGTATTAGTTTGTCCGGTAATGACGCAGTTCTTAATAAAAACATTATTTGCTTTATTTTTTATAGAAATCACATTAGCATAAGTTGCATTTAATTGTTTAAATCCAATCTTAGAAAACGTAATATAATCTGTACTATCAACCGACAAAACATAATTGTTTGAGAAAGAAGAATTAAACTCAATAGATACTAAGGAACTATCACGGCTTTCTGATTCTATTAAAATTGTGTTTGTTGACGAACTCCCTTTAATATAAGGAATAGTGATTTGCTCATTATAAACACCATTTCTAATTTTATATACTACCGGACCACATAACCCTGAATTTTTGAGAGTGTTAAACGCTTGTGTTAAACTTGTATATGTTGGAGATGTACCTCCAATTGTAAATGTACCGGTTAATGCCGGAGATGAAATAGATTTATATACAGTATCATTAACTGTAAGTACATCATTTATTCCATTAGGAAGCGCAGACCAAGCTTTTAATGAATATGCAGTATTTAAATTAAAATTATAATTACCAAGATTAACCAGTGCTTGAGCTCCTGATGCTAAATTACCATTCCAATTAACTTGAGGCATTGAACTTGAATTAATGCTCCAATTTAATTTAGCAGATGTTAAATTAGATGAACCATTATTCTTTAAATATACCTGAACTGAATTATTACCGGAGCATAAAAGAGAATTAAAACCAAAAGCAGTTGTTGACGCATCTATTAATAAAGGCGCAAACTCATCCGCACCTATATCAGGATTAGATACATTCCTTAACTCACCATCTATATCATCTGTTATATCAAAACTAACAGGAATACCAGAACCTTTCAATGAAATTTCTTTCACATGTAAATCTATAGTTGATGTAAAAAGAGGATTAATAAAAATAGAATTAGTATCTGATTTAATTGCTGATAACCAATTAGAAAAACTTTGAACAGTAACATTATTAAATTTACCAAAATTACCAGATGTACTATAAAAACAGTTATTTCTGAATCTCGGCATTTTTCCATTATCGAAATAATTAATGACAGCTCCAGGACCATTATTCACAATTATATTATTCCAGAATTTATTAAGGCCAGAAACATTATCACTAGCGTAAGACAAAGCATATCCGGTTGAAATAGAATTTGAACAGTAAACTGAATTATTTAATATTCGAGAATTAAAAAGACTAGATAATAAAAAAGCCTCGTTTGATGAATTACCTGACGCAACAAGCATGTTATTAGCTACAACACAATCAGATACGTAGGCTATTCCCAATGCTATACCATTTACGGTATTGATGTTGTTTTTTAAGACGCTAATTTTATTACAATAGGTTATATCAGCCAAACTACCAGTACCATTAATTTTATTATTACTAAAATCAACAGTATCGGCATATATAAATTTAATTCTCCCAAAATTACTGCTATTAAATACATTATTA
>JAEUTR010000605.1 GCA_016787365.1 Bacteroidia bacterium | reverse complement strand
TGTTTTTTTACAAGAAAAGTTCCCGTTAAATCTATGAATACGGTTAAAGCGCTGGATGGAGAACGCGAACTGTTTATGGTGGCTAATCGTGATAAAACAGGCGTATTTAATGCAGGTGAACAAATGTCGCCGCCATTTAATACCACTAATGATAATCAGGGAGGTTGTACAATTTCAATTGACAACAAGTTTTTATATTTTGCGATGAGCAGACAGGAAGGTGGAGCTCAACCCAATTGCGATATTTATGTGAGTACAAATGAAGGCGATTACTGGAGTGATATTAAAAAAATTGGAGCTAATGTAAATCACCCTGTTTATTGGGATTCACAACCAACATTAAGTGCTGATGGTAATGCATTATATTTTGCAAGTGATAGACCGGGCGGATATGGAGGGATTGATTTATATGTAACGCGTAAAGATCCTAAAACGGGAGTGTGGGGAGTACCTCAAAATATGGGGCCAAAAATTAACACAAGAGGGGATGAAAAAACACCGTTTATTCATTCGGATAGTGAGACATTATATTTTAGTAGCGACGGACATTTTGGTTTTGGAGGAATGGATATTTTTTTTATTAGAAAAAATGAAAAAGGAGAATGGATGGAGCCTGAAAACATTGGATATCCTATTAATACGGATGCTGATGATGTTGGTTTATTTGTGAGTACGGATAGTAAAACGGCTTATTTTTTCTCTTATGATGAAGGGAAAATGAGAGGAAAAGGAGTAGGACGTTACGATTTATATTCTTTTGATTTATATAAAGAAGCTCGTCCACAAGAGACAACATTCATGAATATTGAAATGAAAGATAAATCAGGAAACAAAGTTGAGGGAGCAACTGTGGAAGTTACAAATACAGTTACTAAAGAAAAAACATTGGCAGTAGTAGATTCAGCTAAAGGGACAGCCATGGTGGCCATTAATTTAAAAAAGAAAGATGACGTTTTAATTACCATAAAAAAAGATGATTACGCTTTTTCATCCAAAGTTGTAAGTGTAAAAGATGCTTCTTTCGAAAAACAACCAGCGCCAGTTAAAATAGAAGTAAACGAAGCTACTGCAGGAAGCTCATTTGTAATTAATAATTTATATTATAATACAAACTCTGCTGATTTAAAAAAAGAATCGTTTATAGTATTGGAATCTTTTGCAGAATATTTGAATGAGAATCCAAATATTACTATTGAAATTCAGGGGCACACCGATAATGTTGGTGCTGCTAAAGCTAATGAAGCTTTGTCTGCTAATCGTGCTTATACGGTTAAAGCATTTTTAGAAGAAAAAGGAGTTGAAGGAAAACGGATTACAGCTAAAGGTTACGGACCAAATAAACCTATCGCCGAAAATACAACAGAAGAAGGCAGGGCAAAAAACAGGAGAACAGAATTTTTAATTGTCAGTAAATAGATTAATTTTATATAAAAAATAATATGAAGAAAGTAATTTTAATTTTAACAGCATTATGTTCTGTAAATTTAGTTGCACAAAAAAGTTTTGAAAAAAATACTAATGTTATAGGATTTGGTTTGGATTTGGGAGTGTATAATTATGTATCCAAAATTGCATCTAACCCTAAATCGGATAACAGTGCTGCCGCAAACAAAATGCTTAGTCTGCATTATGAAAGAGGCGTTTTAAATTGGTTAGGTATTGGTGCAAAAGTTCAATTGTCGGATTATTTTACAGAAAAAGATTCGATTACAAACTCAAAACCATCTGTTAAGGCTATAGATGCTACTTTATTGGTTAATGCTCATTTTTTAAGGGCAAGACGAGTAAATATGTTAGCTGGTTTTAATGTGGGGTATTCTCATATGAATTGGGAGGCAAGAGACCGGGCGATATCATCAGCTACCGGTGGCGGATTAGTTTATGATATTCATATACAACCTCGTTTTTATTTTGGAGATCATATAGGAATGTTTATCAATTTAGCTTACGTTCATTATGATTATAAAGACATGGATTTTAAAAACACCTTTACAAACGCTTCAGATATTCTGGATTTAAACGGAGGTGGAGTAAATTTTGGAATTGGCTTGCAGGCTAAATTCTAAACTAATTTTACTAATTCATTCCAAACGGTATCATCAGTTCTTGGTTTGCAAATAACACTTACGGGTTCTTGTTTAATAGGATGAATAAATTCTGTTTTATAAGAATGTAAGTGTATAAATGGTGTTTGATTCGACCTATCGAACCCATATTTTAAATCTCCTTTTATAGGGCATCCAATAGCGGATAACTGAGCGCGTATTTGATGATGACGTCCTGTGTATAAATTAATTTCCAATAAATGGTAATTTGAAATGGAAGC
>JAEUTR010000581.1 GCA_016787365.1 Bacteroidia bacterium | reverse complement strand
TTGCTATTTTAGAGAAAAAGGTTTATAACGAAGGAATTCAATTACCAAAAGAAGTTTGCGAATATTTAGCATATAGCATTACATCTAACGTTCGTGAATTAGAAGGAGCCTTAATTTCATTATTAGCTCAATCTTCTTTAAACAAGAAAACAATTACTTTAGAATTAGCTAAGCAAATGATTGACAAATTTGTTAAATCTACTGCTCGCGAGGTTTCTATTGATTATATCCAAAAAGTGGTTTGCGATTACTTCGACTTAAACATCGATTTAATGAAATCTAAAACTCGTAAACGTGAAGTAGTTCAAGCTCGTCAAATTGCAATGTATTTTGCTAAGTGTATGACTAAATCTTCTTTAGCTACTATTGGTATGCATTGTGGTGGAAAAGACCACGCAACTGTATTACATGCTTGCCGTACTGTAAACAACTTAATGGATACAGACAAACGTTTTAAAGCATACATTGAAGAATTAGATAAAAAAATCAGTATCAATAACTAATTCCTCATTCATATATTTAAAATCCCTTAGTCTTTGACTGAGGGATTTTTTTTTAAGCAAATATGTTTAATTCCGACCAACTTAATTTAATATTTCCAATCATAAGCGCCATATGTGGTGCAATGTTGTGGTTAAATTATTTTAAAAGAATTGATATTTTAGAACATGAAAGAACCATTGATGTCATAGTAGCCTTTATTATTGGTTTTTTAACGCCTACTCTAGCCTTATGGATTTACTATGGTTTTGAAGTATTAGGCTTTAATTTTAACGGAGAGCTTATCAATGATTTTATCTACTCTATTTTAGGTGTTGGCATTATCGAAGAACTATCTAAACTTATTGGAGTTATTATTGCCTTTAAAATTCTTAAAAAGCACATTAATGAACCCATTGATTATATAGTATTTGCAGGAGTTGTTGCATTGGGTTTTTCGGTAAGAGAAAATTTTATTTATTATAATAATTATGGCTCACAAATAGCAACCGGAAGAACACTTATTTCGTGCTTAGTTCATATCATTAATACAAGTATTTGCGTGTATGGCATTTATAGATTTCGATTATTTAATAAAGGCAATAAATACATCAATTCTATTGTCGGGATAAGCGCAGCGGTTATTTCTCACGGTTTATTTGATTTCTTTTTAGTTCAACCTTTTTTGGGAGACTTCACCTCTATATTGGCAACCATTGTTTACTTAATAGGCATTAACTTTTGGATACAAATGATTAATAATGCCATTAATTTTTCTCCGTTTTTTAATTACGAAAAAATAGCGTCAACTACCAGATTATACCGCACCATATTCATCTGGTATTTTATAGTACTTGTTTTGGAGTTTAATTATAGCATGATTTATCAGGATGAAAAAACTGCTATAAAACAAGTATTTTCAAGTATTATCAGAGAAGGATTCATATTGGTTATTGTCTCATTACGGGCAAGTAGATTAAAAATAAATAAACGAAAATATTTTCCGATAAAAATTCAATTACCATTTCATTATACCAAAAATGACGATGAAGATTTTACATTTTTAAGAATACCTATAAAAATAAGAGGAGAGAACGAAAAAGAATTTCAATTTTTAAAATACATGGGGAAAGACATTTTAATTTGTCCGTTAAATAAAAAAAATTCCATTTTAAAAGAAAACAAACGAGCGCGTTTGTTGAAAAAATATTTCTTAAAAAATGATGTTGTTACTTATTTAATTGAAGTTTATAATGTTGATAAGCATAAAGAGATATATTTATTAAAACCTAAAACACGCTCTATTACATTTGTTCACAATAAATATCCTATTGCCAGTTTAATGGTATATGAAAATCCAACTGTATTTCAACAAGAACATCAAGAACTTTCTTATAAAGATTTAAAACTAATTGAATACGTTTATTTAAAATAATGATATGTATTAATAAAGGTTTTATGAGATGAGCTATTTAGCGACACTCACTAAAAAAAGAGGTTATCTCCAAGTCCTAAATTAACTTTTGAGACAACCTCTTTATATGATTATTTATTTCTAAAAACAAACTGTTTATCAAATACATCAACAATTATTTCTTTTGATTTATCTACTTTATCAGCTAATAACTGTTTCGATAATTCATTTAAAATTTGTTTTTGTAATACTCGTTTTACAGGTCTTGCTCCATAATGCGGATCATATCCTAATTCTGCAAGCCATTCAATCGCTTCATCCGTTGCCGAAATCATAACATGTTGTTCCGCTAATCTATTTGCAATTTGTTTAAATTGAATTTTAACAATATCAGCCACATCATCTCTATTTAATGGTTCAAACATAATCACTTCATCAATTCTGTTTAAAAACTCAGGACGAATTGTTTTTTTCAATAATTCAAATACTTCTGTTTTAGTTTTAGCTAATACTTCATCTTTATTAATCTCTGTTAATTGGTCAAAATTTTCCTGAATTAAATGCGAACCAATATTAGATGTCATAATGATAATGGTATTTTTAAAATTCACTGTTCTACCTTTATTATCGGTTAAACGCCCATCATCCAATACTTGTAATAAGATATTAAATACATCCGGATGTGCTTTTTCAATTTCATCCAATAAGATAACAGAATATGGTCTTCTTCTCACTGCTTCGGTTAATTGCCCACCTTCATCAAAACCAACATATCCCGGAGGAGCTCCAATTAAACGACTCACCGCATGACGTTCCTGATATTCACTCATATCAATACGAGTCATCGCATTTTCATTATTAAATAAATAATCTGCTAAGGCTTTTGCTAATTCTGTTTTACCAACACCTGTTGTTCCTAAGAAGATAAATGAACCAATTGGTTTTTTGGCATCTTGTAAGCCAGCTCTACTTCTTCTCACAGCATCTGCAATCGATTCAATTGCTTGATGTTGACCAACCACACGTTTATGCAGTTCATCTTCTAAAAACAATAATTTTTCTTTTTCGCTTTGCATCATTCTCGAAACCGGAATACCCGTCCAAGCTGAAATAACATCCGCAATATCCTCGCTATCTACTTCTTCTTTCAATAGTTGAGACCCACTGGCTTTAGCTTCACTCAGTTTATCTTCTAAAGAAATTAACAAAGCTTCTGCCTCCTGAATTTTACCGTAACGTATCTCAGCAACCTTACCAAAATCTCCCTGTTTCTCATAATTAGAAGCTTCCTGTTTATACGCTTCAATTTGTGCTTTTACTTTTTGAACGCCTTCAATGGCTTCTTTTTCGCTTTGCCATTTTGCTTTTAACGCAATCCGTTTATCATTTAAATCTGCCAAATCTTTATTTAAAGACTCTACTTTAGACTCTTCATTTTCACGTTTCATGGCTTCACGCTCAATTTCCAACTGCATAATTTTCCGTTCTAATTCATCTAACTCAATAGGCATAGAGTTAATTTGCATACGTAACTTAGATGCAGCCTCGTCCATTAAATCAATCGCTTTATCCGGTAAAAAACGGTCACTGATATATCGTGTAGATAATTCAACGGCAGCTATAATAGCTTCGTCTTTAATACGGACTTTATGATGTGCTTCATATTTTTCTTTAATACCTCGTAAAATAGAAATTGCATCTTCTTCACTTGGCTCATCTACCATTACTTTTTGAAAACGACGTTCTAATGCTTTATCTTTTTCGAAATATTTTTGATATTCATTTAACGTCGTTGCGCCAATTGCTCTTAATTCACCACGAGCTAAAGCTGGTTTTAAGATATTAGCAGCATCCATGGCTCCTTCTCCTCCGCCTCCGGCACCAACTAAAGTATGAATTTCATCAATGAATAACACAATATCTCCATCGCTTCCAATCACTTCTTTAACTACTGATTTTAAACGTTCTTCAAATTCACCTTTATATTTAGCTCCTGCAATTAAAGCACCCATATCTAAGGAATAGACTTGCTTTGATTTTAAATTCTCAGGAACATCACCTGCAATGATACGATGTGCTAAACCTTCTGCAATAGCCGTTTTACCAACACCAGGCTCACCAACTAAAATAGGGTTGTTTTTCGTGCGTCGAGATAAAATTTGTAATACTCTGCGTATCTCTTCATCACGACCAATAACCGGATCTAATTTTCCATTTCGCGCTTGAGTATTTAAATTAATCGCATACTTGTTTAAAGCATTATAATTTTCGTCAGCCGACTGACTTGTAACAGTAGAACCCTTTCTTAATTCTGTAATTGCGGCGTTTAATTCTTTCTCTTTAATTCCATTGTCTTTCATTAACTGAGCAACAGAATCTCCGCTAGCTAAAATACCTAACAATAAATGCTCTATCGAAACATATTCGTCCTTAAACTCTTTCAAATAGCTTGTAGCTTTTGATACTGTTTTATTAGCATTATTTGATAAGTATGGCTGTCCGCCACTTACTTTAGGATAGGAATTAACAATTGCATCTACCGTTTTAGTGAACATTGCCTGATTAACTCCTAATTTTTTCAATATAAATGGCGTTACATTTTCATCTACCTCCAAAATAGCCTTTAATATATGTCCATTTTCAATTGCTTGATGACCATTAACCGTAGCGATTTGCATCGCTTGTTGAATGGCCTCTTGTGATTTAATTGTAAAGTTATTCAAATTCATAATTATATTTTTTTGTTAAGGTTGCTCAAATTACAGTCCAAGTGAAGTTAACTGAAATTAAGTCGTAAAAAGATGATTTAAGTAGACGAATTGTCTGATTTTAATCATTAAAACTGACGATTTATACATATAGAGGATAAAAAAATGATGAAATAAATTCAAAAAAATAAGTACCTTGGGGTATGTTTTTTATCCTGTCAAAACTGCTCGCATTTTTAATTGCACCATTTACATGGATATTTTTTGCCTTATTATTTTTACTCAAAAAAGTATGGCGCACACCATACAAAAAAATAGTTTTGGTAGTTTGTGTTTTCACTTACGTGATATCTAATTCGTTTTTAATGGATGAAATAATTAGGGCATGGGAATATTCGGATGATGATATTTACTTAAAAGACACCAAATATGATATTGCTATTGTACTTGGTGGAATGGGGAGAATTGACGAACGCCAGAACCGATTTGATTTTGGTTATTCTGGAGACCGGTTATTTCAAACGTTGGAATTGTATTATAAAAAAAGGGTAAACAAATTAGTAATTACAGGCGGTTCTGGAAGTGTTCGTAAACCACATCACCGGGAAGCTATTTACATTAAAAAATATTTAAATGCTATCTCTATTCCTGATAGCAGTATTATTATCGAAAATAATTCTAAAAACACTTATGAGAATGCCATTTTTACTAAACACATTTTAGATAGCATGCAATTTAAGGGATCCATCTTATTGGTAACTTCTTCTTTTCATATGAGGCGTTCTATTGCTATTTTTGAAAAGGCCGGCTACAAAAATATCACTCCCTATGTTACCAATAAGATCACTGGAATACGAAAATTTGAATTCGATTACTGCTTTATACCTAATATAGAAGCGATTTGGGGATTAAATTTAGTGCTCCACGAAATGGTTGGTTATGCTATCTATAAAACAAAAGGATATTTATAAATTATTTATGGAATTATATTCCATTCTGCATCTTAATATTAAAACAACTTTATGAAACTCAAAAACATTACTACTGTTGCCCTTTTATTTATAGCAACGGCTATTATTTCATTAGGATTTTTCTCAAACACCTTTACAAAAAAAGCTGATTCTTTATTAAATTTTAATAAAGGTGATAGTTATGAAAAACTTTGGAAAAGAGTTGATAGTTGTGAAACGAAAGGATTAACCGAATCTGCTTTAAAGATTGTAGATGGTATTTATAGAAAGGCAAAAACAGAAAATAATGCTTCACAGTTTGTAAAAGCAATTTTACACCGCATGAAATTTGAAAGCTATAAAGAAGAGTTTTCTTTAGAAAAATCTATTTTAAAATTAAGAGACGAGGCCAGTGAGGCAAAATTTCCTATTAAACCGGTTTTACAGAGCATTTTAGCGGATGCCTTTCATCAGTACTTTCAAAACAATCGCTGGAAGTTTTACAACAGAACAACAACTGTCAATTTTAAAAACGATGATATTGAAACCTGGGATTTAAAAGCAATCAACTATGCTATTATTTCTAATTATAAAGCGTCTATAGAAAACGCGGATAGTTTGAAACGCACTAAAATTGATATTTATGACGCTATTATAGAGAAAGGAACTACCGAATGCCGTC
>JAEUTR010000559.1 GCA_016787365.1 Bacteroidia bacterium | reverse complement strand
TTTACTCCAAAACTAAATCATAATAAGTATAACAACACTACCGATAAATAGATTTTTAGCACAAATTATGATTTCTTAAATGAGTTTTTATTTAAATAGTGAAATGATAGTTATATTTGAAAAGCTAAAGATTAAGAAGACAAGTAGAATGACATTAATAAACTTCTCCTAAGAACTATTATTCTATAATTATAGTAAAAATAAAAATAGTCGTCTTTACTTACAGATGAGTAGAGTTACTAAACTGAAAAATCAAATTATATATGTTTATACATCAATTCTAGATGCCGTGTTTGAGGAATATATACATCGTTTTATTTTTAACAATAACTAGCTTTACTTTAGCTCAAAGTTTATACTTTGAGCAATTTACTACTAAAGACGGTTTGCTTTCTGATGAAGTTTATAATTTACATCAGGATAAACAAGGCTATCTATGGTTGTTTACAAACTACGGAGCTATGAAATATAATGGTAAAACTTTTGAGCCTGTACTTAAAAATTTGTCTCTAAAAGAATCGTTTATTTATTCTTTTTTCGAAAACAAGAAAGGCGATAAATGGGCTGCAAATTCTAATGCTAAAATTTTTCGAATAATTAATGATAGTGCGTTCGTAGTTGAGGGAACTGAATCGATTTCTGAAAAATTAAAACATAAGATTGCAGAAATTAAACAATTATATATTGATGATAGTCTTAATATATATGCCTGCACTAAGATGTACTCATATAAATTTATTAAAAGTAAAAACTATTTTCAAGTAAGATTGAATACAGATCCTTTTAAAGATTCTGTTATGCACCTAGCGATAGAAGTTGATAAAAATAGAATCTTGTCGGTGTTTAATGATTCTGAAAAAAATCTTAGAACGTTTTTCTCGACAAAATTGCGACATAAAATTAAATTTATTTCAGGTATGGACCAGTTTCTATACAAGTTTAGTCTTGGTGATGAGTTTGAATGCAAGCCTGGAATTTTTAAACGATTTGGTGATAAAATATATTTTAATGCTTGTTCTAAACTATACTGTATTGATAAGAATATTTTGAAAGAAAAAATGGAGATAAATTCAACTATTTTATTTTTCACAAAAGACAAAAAAGATCATTTATGGGTAGGTAGTTATAATGGAGGGCTAGATGAATTTGATGAAAAGGATTCTCTTGTCAATCATTATTTTGAAAAAAAGACTATTAATTGTGTATTGTTTGATTCGCAAAATGGATTATGGGTATCTACGGAAGGTTCAGGCTTGTTTCATTGTAAAAGAGTTGATGAGATGCATTTTAGTGAAAATCATGAATTAGGAAAGTCCATTAGCTTATTGAAAATAATAAATAATAAACTTTTTATAGGTAATTCTGGTGGTGATATTTTTATTCAAAAAGATAGTACTAGAGTTAAATTTATAGATAGGGATTCTAAATTTGAAGGGCCTCATGATATATTGGAAAAAGATAATTTTTATATAATTACCTCGCGATCAGGGATTCGAAAAATGGATAAAACGAATAAATTAATGTCTCGGATTATACCTGAAAAATTTCCTGATTTTTTTTAC
>JAEUTR010000550.1 GCA_016787365.1 Bacteroidia bacterium | reverse complement strand
GAGTTTTTATAAAAATAATGGAGTTAGGTTAAAAGCCATTAAATTCTATAAAAATACAGGAGCACTGTTATTATCTGTTATCTAAGATTTATCTCATTCCCCGCCCAAAATCAGCCCAAAAATCTTATAAACAATCGGTTGAAAAGTACGTTACTTAAGGCATAGGAATTTCCTTAAATTTGTACCTCTTAAAAACATATTATAATATGACTACTGATAAATTTGTTTCCCGTCATAACGGTCCACGCGAAAATGAAATTAAACAAATGTTGGCCAAAATTGGCGTTTCATCTGTTGATGAGTTAATTAGCCAAACAGTGCCGGCAGGCATTCGTTTAAAACAGCCATTGCGCGTAGCACCCGCTATGAGTGAGTATCAATATGCTAAACATTTAAAAGCTTTAGGTAAAAAAAATAAAGTATTTCGTTCATACATTGGTTTAGGATATTACAACAATATTTTACCGGCAGTTATTCAACGTAACATATTAGAAAACCCGGGTTGGTACACAGCTTACACGCCTTACCAAGCGGAGATTGCTCAAGGTCGTTTAGAGGCGATTTTAAATTTCCAAACCATGGTGATGGATTTAACAGCGATGCCAATTGCTAATGCGTCTTTATTAGACGAAGCTACTGCTGCTGCTGAAGCATTATTTATGTTTTATAGTAACCGTAGCAAAGCAAAAATTGCGAATGGCGGAAATAAATTCTTTATCAGCGAAACAGTTTTCCCTCAAACCATTGACGTGGTTAGAACGCGTGCGGTGCCATACGGCATTGAATTAGTAATTGGTGATGCTAATACGGTATCATTAGATGATTCATTCTTCGGTGCATTAATTCAATATCCGGATATTAATGGAGAAGCAAACGATTATAAAGCATTTGTAACGAATGCTCACGCAAAAGAAATTCAGGTAGTAGTGGCTACTGATTTATTAGCATTAGCATTATTAACTCCTCCTGGCGAGTGGGGCGCTGATTGCGTAGTAGGTAACTCTCAACGTTTTGGTGTGCCATTAGGGTATGGTGGACCTCACGCCGCATTTTTTACTTGTAAAGAAGATTACAAGCGTTTAATTCCGGGACGTATTATTGGTGTGTCTGTGGATGCTCAAGGAAATCCTGCATTGCGTATGGCTTTACAAACACGTGAGCAACACATCAAACGTGATAAAGCAACTTCTAATATTTGCACAGCACAAGCATTGTTAGCTATCATGGCTAGTATGTATGCAGTGTATCACGGACAAGAAGGAATTAAAGCGATTGCGCAAAGTGTACATAATGCCACTAATTCTGTTGCTGAAGCTTTAAAAGGATTAGGATTAAACGTCAAAACAAAATTATATTTCGATACAATTATTGTGGAGTGTGATGCAGCTAAAGTAATTGCAGCTGCTGAAGCTAAAGAAATTAACTTCCGTTTAGTAGATACTAAACATGTTGGTATTTCTTTAGATCAAACGATTGAACAAAATGATTTAAATGATATCGTTTCTGTTTTTGCAGGTGCTACTAAAGAAGTAACTTACAAATCTTCAGATTTAATTAAATCGTCAACCTTAAATCGTCAATCGTCATTCCTTACTCATCCAACATTTAATTCTTACCATAGTGAGAGTGAAATGATGCGTTATATTAAGCGTTTAGAAAATAAAGATTTATCATTAGTTCACTCGATGATTTCTTTAGGTTCTTGTACCATGAAATTAAATGCAGCTTCTGAATTATTGCCTTTAACATGGCCGGAGTTTGCAAGCATTCACCCATTTGTTCCTTTAAATCAAGCACAAGGATATGCTGAGTTGATTGAACAATTAAATAAAGATTTATCGGAGATTACAGGCTTTGCCCGTATGAGCTTTCAACCAAACTCTGGAGCTCAAGGTGAGTACGCCGGTTTAATGGTAATCAGAGCTTATCATATTGCTAATGGAAATGCTCACCGTAACGTAGCTTTAATTCCGTCTTCTGCTCATGGTACAAATCCGGCATCGGCTGCAATGGCTGGTATGACCATTATTGTAACTAAATGTGATGAAAAAGGGAATATTGATTTAGCTGATTTACGTGCTAAAGCAGAACAACATAAAGATAATTTATCTTGTTTAATGGTAACGTATCCATCTACTCATGGTGTGTACGAAGAGTCGATTACTGAGATTACAAAATTAATTCACGATAATGGTGGATTGGTTTATATGGATGGAGCTAACATGAACGCTCAAGTTGGTTTAACTTCACCGGGAAATATTGGTGCTGATGTTTGTCACTTAAACTTACATAAAACATTTGCTATTCCTCACGGTGGTGGTGGACCTGGCATGGGACCAATTGGTGTGGTTGAAAAATTAGTACCGTTTTTACCATCTCACAAAATTGTAAACACAAGTGGAGACAAAGGAATTACAGCAGTGTCCGCAGCACCTTATGGTAGCGCCTTAATTTTATTAATTTCTTATGGTTACATTAAAATGCTAGGTGGCGAAGGGTTAAAACAAGCTACTGAGATGGCTATTTTAAATGCTAATTATATGAAAGAAATTTTATCTGGTAGCTACAAAATTTTATATACAGGTAAAAACGGACGTTGTGCACATGAGATGATTTTAGATTGTAACGAATTTAAAATGGCATCTGGTG
>JAEUTR010000356.1 GCA_016787365.1 Bacteroidia bacterium | reverse complement strand
CAATTTTTTCAATTATTTATTATAGATATTAATATTGCACTTTAGGAATCATTCCTCTGATACCCATGTCTACAGGAAATTCGCCAATTTCAGGCTGGTAATACCCATCGTATGGTGCTACTTCTTTCCATTCAAAACTTTTATTAATTGATAAAGACACCGTTACTATAATATCATTAGTAGCAGTTGCAGGAATTGTTAAATCCAAAGGATTACCATTGGCATCTGTAAATAACGCAGTAACCACACAGCTTCCGGCAGGAATAGGAGAATTGGCAAAATTCGGATTAACGACAGTTGTAGAATCTGAAGGCGCTTGTCCATCTTGTTTCCAATAACCATATCCGGGAATTAATGTTTCAAAGCCCCAATATCCTTGAGGATGATTAACGTTTGGCCCGCCTACAGATGCTGAAGGAACATAATCCTGATTTTTGATTTTATATTTTGGCACATATGTTTTATAACCAACAAAAGATGCAATGGTACCTGTTCCAATATGATTTCCGGGTAATGCATTGGCTTTATAAGGGATATCATAATTTTGATAAGATAAAGATAAACGCAGCCATTTATATGTTCCGGCGGTAACTTGGTTTAATGGAACTGAGTAAAAAACAATTCCTTCTTTTACTACAACCGAATGGCTGAATTGAATAGCCTTTGTTCCGCCCACAGCTGTTTCGGGAGCATGGTATAAGATACTGCCATCGCCAAGTGCTGTTAAATCGTTTGGAGCCAACTCAATATAATGAGCTGCCATTTGATTAAACTTTGGAGAATATGCTCCGTGACCGGCAGGTAATGTAGGAGCAGGATTACCAAAATTGTCTAATCTTACTTGGGTAGAATCGAATTTAAATTTGAAAATTAATCGCGGACCTGTTCCTGTTTCTGTCCAAACTGTATCAGGATATACTTTGTCAGGAGTAGTTACTGTAGTTTCAGGAGTAGTTTCATCTTCCGATTTTTTTTTGCAGGAAAATAAAATCCCTCCTAATAAAGCAATAGTAAGTATTTTTTTCATGTTACTTTTTTGTTTAACAAATGTATTGAAAAAGCAGAGTATTGCATATAAAGACTTAAACAAAATAAGCCCCTGTTTCCAAGGGCTTATCAGATTTGTTTTAAAAAATTAAACAGTAGGCGGTGTATCATTTTCAGGAAGCTTATTTAATAAAGCCGCTTCTTTTTCTTTTTCCTCTGCTATATCTTTTGCAAAAGGACGTTTCCCGAAAATAGCTTCTAAATCTTCTTTAAAGATAACTTCTTGCTCTAATAATTTTTCAGCTAATTGAGTTAATTTTTCTTTATTAGCCAATAAAATGGTTTTGGTTCTTGCGTATGCAATATCAATCATTTTCTTAACTTCTTCGTCAATAATTTTAGCTGTATTTTCGCTATAAGGCTTGTTAAAGCTGTATTCACTTTGTCCTGAACTATCATAATAACTTACGTTACCAATTTTATCGTTTAAGCCATAGTATACAATACTTGCATAAGCCTGACGTGTAATTTTTTCTAAATCGCTTAATGCTCCTGTTGAAATTTTTCCGAAAATAATTTCTTCTGCGGCTCGTCCACCAAGTGTAGCACACATTTCATCCACAATTTGTTCGGTAGTGGTAATTTGTCTTTCTTCCGGTAAATACCAGGCAGCTCCTAACGAACGACCACGAGGTACAATGGTTACTTTAATTAAAGGTGAGGCATGTTCACACATCCAGCTTACTGTAGCGTGACCAGCTTCATGAAATGCAATGACACGTTTTTCGGAAGGAGTAATGATTTTATTTTTCTTTTCTAAACCTGCAATAATTCTATCTACCGCATCTAAAAAGTCTTGTTTGGTTACTTGCTTTTTATTTGCTCTCGCCGCAATTAAAGCGGCTTCGTTACAGATATTAGCAATATCAGCTCCACTAAAACCTGGTGTTTGTTTTGCCAAAAATTCAATATCAACTGAACTATCAATTTTAATTTTCTTTAAATGAACTTTAAATATTTCCTGACGTTCAACAACATCCGGCATGTCCACATAAATTTGTCTGTCAAAACGCCCTGCACGCATTAAAGCTCTATCTAAAATATCGGCACGGTTAGTAGCTGCTAAAATAATAACACCGCTATTTGTTCCAAAACCATCCATTTCAGTTAACAACTGATTTAATGTATTTTCACGTTCATCATTTCCACCGGCAGCAGCATTTTTACCTCGAGCTCTACCAATCGCATCAATCTCATCAATAAAAATAATGCAAGGTGCTTTTTCTTTAGCTTGTTTAAACAAGTCACGTACACGAGACGCACCAACTCCAACAAACATTTCTACAAAATCAGAACCTGATAATGAGAAGAAGGGCACTTTTGCTTCACCAGCAACCGCTTTTGCCAATAATGTTTTACCTGTTCCCGGAGGACCAACTAACAACGCACCTTTAGGGATTTTTGCTCCCAGATCGGTATATTTCTTAGGATTCTTAAGGAAATCTACAATTTCCATAATTTCCACTTTTGCTCCGTCTAATCCAGCAACATCGTTAAATGTGACATTTACATTAGAATCTTTATCAAATAAAACAGCTTTTGATTTTCCAATATTAAATATTTGTCCAGCACCGCCGCTTCCGCCGCCACCCATTCTGCGCATCATCACAATCCACAAAACAACCATAATGGCAATTGGTAACATCCAACCTAAATGATCACTCCATTCAGTTCTATCCTGACGGGAAGGAGAAACACGTATTTGAATTGGCAAATTAGCATTGGCTTGCACCAAACGCACCTGTTCCAAAAAATCTTTTACATCAGGAACAGAAACCTTAAAATGTGGTCCATGAGCTGATTTTGGATCTGGAAAAAATGGCACTAACTTTCCTTTTTTATCAATGGCCGAATAACGACTTAATTTTAAGCTGTCCTGATTAATGGTGATTTCTGCAATTTTTTCGTTTACAATCACAATTTCTTTTACATCACCTTTTGCCAACATGTTTTGTTCAAACTGGGTTTGATCAACTTCGTAGGTTCTTGTTTCAAAATCTTGTCCAAAAAATACAAATCCCAATAATCCAACTATTACTAGGCCGTAAATCCAGTAAAAGCTATTACCGCCATTACCACCGTTATTGTTGGATCCGCCAAATGGATTAGATGGTTTTTTACCAAAACGATCTTTCATTTTTTCGAATTGCTTTTTTCGTTCCTCTTCAGGTGAAGATACAGGACTAGGTTCACTGTTTTTAGGAATATTATCTTGTTGTTCGTCGCTCATAACTAAATTATATAACGTATTATTTTATATTTTGTTTTTAATCGGCAATGGTAGTAAATTCTCCATCGGCCCAAAGACCTTCAATATTGTAAAATTCACGGGTTTCGCGCATAAATACATGTGCCACAATATTTACGTAGTCAATCAAAATCCATTCGGCGTTTTGATGACCTTCGCTGCGGTATGGTTTTTCACCCGTTTTTTTAATCACAGATTCTTCCAGAGTATCAGCAATAGCATTTACGTGAGTGGAACTGTCCGCATCACAAATCACAAAGTAATCGGCAACTCGGTGTTCTAATCCAATAAGGTTAATGATGGTAATATTTTTTGCTTTTTTCTCCTGCATGCCTTCAACAATAGCATCTAACAAACTACTGGTTTGTTCTTTAGTAGCTGTTTTTTTAGGACGTTTTGCGCCACTCGAAACTTTCTTTTTATTTTCGGTATTAGCAATTCTGTTAGCTTCTTTTTGAAGTTCTTCTTTTTCTGTAAGTGGTTTTTTAACTACTTTTTTAGCAGCGGCCTTTTTAGGTGTTGCTTTTTTTGCAGAAGATGCTTTTTTAGTTGCTGTTTTTTTTACTGGTATTTTTGCCATATTTTTTGTTGCTAATGCTATTCCGTTTTTTACTTTTGTTTTTGCTATAAGCAACAAATTTAACCTTTTTGCCTAAATGGAAACATTGTTTATTGGAAAGAACTCGCTTTTTTTACACGAAGTAGAAAGTACCAATACTTATGCCATGAACTTGTTAAGGAATGTTAACGCCATTGAAGGCACTCTTGTTTATACAGATCATCAAACGAAGGGAAAAGGACAGCGAGGCTCTGTATGGGCCAGTGAAATAGCACAAAACATAACACTTTCGATTATTTTAAAACCACAATTTTTAAACAGTGACCAAACCTTTTTTTTAAGTAAAATAAGTGCTTTAGCAGTTTATGACGTAATGACGGATATTTTACCTATTAGTCAATATGACATTAAAATTAAGTGGCCAAATGACATATTGGTAAATAGCAGGAAAATTGCTGGTATTTTAATTGAAAATAGTTTTACGGCAACATCTGTTCAAAATTCAATAATTGGCATAGGATTAAACATTAATCAAGAAACGTTTAGTGATTTTGAGAGGACGGCAACATCTGTAAAGTTATTGTTAAATAAAGCTATTGATAGAACAATGGTTATGGAGTTATTTTGCCAGAAGTTGGAGAAATGGTACCTGAGATTAAAAGAACAAAAATTAGATGTAATTGATGAATCGTATTTAAATTGTTTATTTGGACTAAATCAGGTTTTATCGTTTGAAACCATTGATAAAGTACCATTTACAGGAAAAATGACAGGCGTTTCTAAAAGTGGTAAACTAAGAGTTGAAATGCCCGATTTTGAAGTAAAGGAATTTGATATTAAAGAAATTAAGTTTTTGATTTAATTTGGTTTTTAATAAAGATTGATAAGTCCTTTCTGTTTTTGCAGAAAGGATTTTATATTTTCGTAAAGTATTTTTAATTATTCAGATGAAACAATATCACGATTTAATGCGCCATGTTTTAGAACATGGTGTTAAGAAAGAAGACCGCACAGGAACAGGAACCATAAGTGTTTTTGGTTATCAGATGCGTTATAATTTAGCTGAGGGATTTCCTTTGCTAACAACTAAAAAATTACATACTAAATCTATTATTCATGAATTATTGTGGTTTTTAAAAGGTGATACAAATATTAAATATTTAAAAGATAATGGTGTACGTATTTGGGACGAATGGGCAGATGCAGATGGAAATTTAGGCCCTGTTTATGGCTATCAGTGGAGAAATTGGCCAACGCCCGATGGTAAACATATTGATCAGATTACCCAAGTAGTTGATATGATTAAAAATAATCCTGATTCGAGAAGATTAATTGTAAGTGCTTGGAATGTAGCGGACATCAATAATATGAAATTGCCTCCTTGTCACGCCTTTTTTCAGTTTTATGTTGCTAATGGTAAATTAAGTTGTCAGTTATACCAACGAAGCGCTGATATATTTTTAGGAGTT
>JAEUTR010000418.1 GCA_016787365.1 Bacteroidia bacterium | reverse complement strand
ATGTATATGAAACGGATATTAGAGAAATAAATAAAGATGGGTTTGGCAAATATCCTGAAAGAGCTTGGGCTTTTCCGGTAGGAGCAGGTGCTTTAATGAAAATTACAGATCGTTTTGATTTTAAAATAGGCTTTCAGTATTATTTCAGCACCACAGATTATATAGATGGAATTACTAATAAAAGTGTTGGTACAAGATCCGGGACGAAACAAAAAGATAATTTTGTTTATACCTCATTCGCACTTCAGTATGATTTGGTGTTGAAGAAAAAATCTAAATCAGATACATTACCAAAAGATTATTTTAACGATGTTGACTGGTTGGCAATTGATAATGGCGATTATGATGAAGATGGTGTTAAAGATTGGGATGATAAATGCCACGGTACACCTAAAGGAGTTAAGGTAGATGCTTTTGGATGTCCGTTTGATGATGATAAAGATGGTGTGGCAAACCATGATGATGAGGAATTAGAATCGCCTGCAGGCGTTGAGGTAAATATAAAAGGCGTTGCTTTAACGGATGAGTATTGGCAAAATTGGTATAACCAATATATGGATAGCGGTAATGTTACTAAAACAGAAGTGCTTGAAAATGTGTATGCAGTTAAAAAAGATCCTGCAGCAGAAGCCTCTAAAAATGAAAATAATTATACGGTTGAATTGGCAAGATATTCAGGCCCTGTTCCTAACAACGAAATGGCTTATTTGTTAAGCATAGGCGATGTTAAATCAACTATTCTGCCCGATAATTCAACTGTTTTGTACACAGCCGGAACATATAAGGAAATACAAAATGCGGTTAAACGTCGTGATGAATTTATAGCTGAAGGCAATCAACATGCAAAAGTCGGTTATTTTAAAAATGGAGATATTATTACGCTCTCTGACGAAGAAATTAATAAATTGTTGAATAATAAAAACGGCAATGTTTCAGAAACTAATGAGGCTGCAATAAATGGTGATGCTGATGCTAACCAGTTTGGCAAAGGGGATATTGTTTATCGTGTGCAATTAGGAGCATATAAAAACAGGATATCGAAAACAATATTTAAAAATGCAGGAACGGTTATTGAATTAAAAACTGATGATGATGTATACCGTTATGTAACAAAAGGATTTAAAACAATAGAAGGTGCTGCAAATTTAAAAGCCGATTTACTCATGGCAGGTTATGGCGATGCTTTTATTACGGCTTATAAAGATAAAAAACGTATACCTTTAAGCGCTACCAAAGCAACGATGGAAACTAATGAAAAAGAGGATATTACCAAATTGGAGTCCTTTAGTTCGGTGGATAAATCATTGGTTAATTTCAAAGTTCAATTGGGAGCTCTTCGGAAAGCAGGATCTAATGACATGGAAGAAAAAATCAAAGACATTGAAGGTATTGAGAAACAGGGTACAGGTACAGGAATGATTAGATATACCGCCGGAACATTTAATGATTATTCAAAAGCAGATAAATACCGTCAGGAATTGGCCGATAAAGGTTTTGTGGAGGCTTTTGTAATAGCTGTATTTAAAGGAGAAGTTATTTCTATTCAGGAAGCTCAGGAGCTTTTAAAATAGTTTTAAATGCAGGCCAATCAATGCCATACTATTTTTATT
>JAEUTR010000409.1 GCA_016787365.1 Bacteroidia bacterium | reverse complement strand
CTATTAAAGGACAGGAAAATATCAGTCCTATTCAAAAAATGAATGATTATTATAATAATAACGGTAATGTATTAACTTTTACTGTTGTTGATTTTGCTAAGTACATAAAGTATCTGGCAGTAGATTTAAGACCTATTATTTTTAAAATGGCCATTTTTGGATTAATTTCTTATGAACCTGAAACTGATTTAATAACCATAAAACCTCGTTTGTTTGACTACATACAATACTTGAAACACGAAAAAGATTACGATATTATTACTATTCATTCGGTGCTACCAAACAATACAAATGCAACCATGAGTTTAATTAATAATACATATGATATTACCATCAGAGGCGTAGAAAATATTTTACTGAGCGATACTCAAAAAGTATTTATTTTTCCTAAACGCAACGAATTAATTTTAAAGAAAAACAGAACCATTGATTTTTCAGGTACAGTCGCGTCCGGTAAATTTGAATTTCACGGAAAAGATTTTGTGTTTGATTACGATATGTTTAAGCTTAAAATGAAAACCATTGACTCCTGTAGGATTTATGTTGTATCTAAAGAACCTGATATTAATGGGAATTATCCTTACAGAAAAGTGCAAACCGTAATTGAAAACCTAAACGGTGAATTGCGGATAGATGCGCCCAAAAATCATAGCGGATATGGCAAAGCATCTACATTTCCGCAATTTCAAAGCTTTAAAGAAAGTTATACCTTTTACGATAAAAAATCCATATTTAAAGGTGTTTATAATCGAAATAACTTCTACTATAAACTCGATCCGTTTACCATGGATAGCTTAGATAACTTTAGAAATGAAGGTTTAATATTTGAAGGGGAATTCTCTTCGGCCGGAATTTTTCCAACGTTTAGGGAACAACTATCCCTTCAACCCGACTACTCATTAGGTTTTGTGAGAAGTACTCCCCCTGGCGGATTTCAAGTATACGGAGGAAAAGCAAAATTTGAAAATGAAATCAGATTAAGTAATAAAGGATTAAGAGCAGATGGTGATTTGAATTATGTAACCTCTACAACCAAATCCAAAGATTTTATTTTCTTTCCTGATAGTATGAATACACTTGCTACTTCATTCGATATCAAAGAACAAATAGATCCTATTGAATTTCCGCAAGTACATGGCGATACTGTATACGTGCATTGGGTTCCATATAAAGACTTTATGAATGCTACCGATAAAGCGAGTCCTTTTAAAACATATAATCAAACATGTACATTTAAAGGGCGTTATACTCTGAGTCCACAAGAATTACACGGTAATGGTGTTGTGGATATGGTTAAAGCAGATATTGAGGCCGTAAACATATTGTTTAAACAACATCAATATTTTTCGGATACAGCAAACTTTCATTTAAAAGCAATTGGAGAAGAAGGCTTGACCTTTGCATCGGATAACGTAAATGCAAAAATGGATCTGGAAAAAAGGATTGGCGAATTTGTTGCCAATGGTAGCGCTTCTATTGTTCGATTCCCGAAAAATCAATACATCGCCTATATGGATCGGTTTAAATGGTTTATGGATACGGAAGAAATCCAGTTAGGAGATGAAAATAAAAAATTGAATGGAAGTGTAGAAAATGCACTGGATTTAGAAGGTCCTCAGTTTATTTCTGTTCATCCAAAACAAGATTCATTACGATTTTTAGCACCGGCCGCAAAATATAATTTAAGAAAATACATTATCAGTTGTATTAATGTTCCTTTCATTAGCGTGGCGGATGCTAGGTTATTTCCAGACTCAGGAAAGGTTACTATTTTTAGAAATGCAGTTATTGATACTTTAAAAAATTCAATTATTTTAGCTAATACAGTAACTAAATACCATACCATTAGAAATGTAACAGCTAATATTTTTGGTAGAAAAAATTATTTAGCTTCAGGAGAATATCAATATTTGGATGAAAACAAAAAAGCCTACTTAATTAAATTTAATACCATAAGACCTGATACAACAGGACAAACCATTTCGGAAGGAGACATTTCAGAAGAAGCTAAATTTCAATTTAATGATTACTTCAGTTTTGCAGGAAAAGTATATCTGTTTGCATCCAATAAATTTTTAACCTATGAAGGCGGAACCAAAATTGTACACGCCTGTGGGAAAATTGGCAAAGCTTATTTGAAATTTAACGGAGAAATTGACCCGAATGACATCTTAATTCCTTTACCTGCAAATACAACTGATATGAACGGAAAACCAGTGGGTTCAGCCATTATTTATGGTCAGGATACCAATATGGTTTACTCATCATTTGTATCTTTAAGAGGTGGAAAAAAAGATGTGGATGTAATTAGCTCTAGTGGATTCTTAGGTTTTGATAAAGAGTCAAAAGAATACAGAATTACAAACAAAGAAAAATTTGTAGAACAATCCTTACCGGGAAATTACATTAGTTTAAATACTGAAAATTGTAAAGTATACGCCGAAGGAAAAATGGATTTAGGAGCCGATTTAGGGCAAGTTCAATTTAATACAATAGGCATAGCTACTCACAGTACTATTAATGATTCTGCAACATTTGAGTTAATGAGTACCATTGATTTCTTTTTTGACAAAGGCGCCTTAAAAAAGATGATAAAAGATATTGAGGTATATAATAACACATTGCCCGCAATTGATTTTAGCAATAAAGTATTTAATAAAGGAATTACAGAAATTTTAGGTAAAGACAAAGGTGATAAGGTAATTGCCGATTTAAATTTAAATGGTAGTATTAAAAAATTTCCTGACGAATTTGAAAAAACATTTATGATTACGAATACCGAAATGAGATATGACAAAACCAGTCGTTCATTTCTTTCGGTAGGTGCAATTGGCTTAGGTGCTGTTAATAAAACCGAAGTATATAAACAAATACCGGGCTACATTCAGCTTCAACGCAAAAAAGGAGGAGATAACTTTACACTGTACTTTGAATTAGATCCTCAAACTTGGTATTACTTCTATTATTTTAAAGGAGTAATGAGTGTAGTGAGTAGTAATGCCGAATTTAATAATACAATAAAAGAATTAAAATCAAAAGATAAGAAACAAGATGTAAAAAGTGGTCCTGGTTTTCAATTTACAACCTGTAGCCCTACAAAACGTGATTTATTTTTAAAGAAAATGAAACAAGTAAATGCCAGTAGCGAAGACTAGCTCTGGCATTTACATTTTTTTAAACTCAAACGTTGGATATCCTTTAATCCCTTGCGAATTATAAAAATCCACAAAATGTAATTTATAGTAAAACCCTTTGCTGTCATTTATGATGTATGAGATATTTGGATTAACTGTAAATAAATTACTGTTTAAATCAAACTCTTTCCAATCATAACCAATACTGTTTTTGTGATGAGTAAAAACACGATTTAAAGTATCACTCATGGTAATTTCAGAAAAAGGTTTATCCGATATTTTAATTACTCTTGTATTGTACATATTACTTAACACTCCTGTTACCTGATAATACTGGAAAGGTTCATGAAAAACATGTGTGTATTGTGTAAAACATAAATCATAATTTGTTTTCAATGGCTCAATATTTATCTGCTGATGAGTTGTAAACGAATAAGCATTCGTGTTATACTGATCACTTTTATTAATAATTGCCTGATACGTTTGTGTACCAAAAATATTAGCATATTCAATCGTAAACGTACTAGCAGATACTGATACGATTCTTAATTTATAAAAGCCTAATAGCTGTCCAGTCTCGCTATAGCCTCTGTTAATAATATAAACTGTGTTATTAGCATACCAATTATCTATTGCTGTACTATCCAAATTACCTGTGGGAGAATCTATTATTTCCCGGGCTCCTAAACCTGTTGTATCTGTAACTTCAGAAAGTTGTGTATAATTTGTTTTATAAGACCTCATCCCTAATGCGCTGTTTAAAATCACACGATTTCCCCCAGCAGAAGACTCAAACGCAATATCCCAATCCGTTTTATAATTTGTAGAAATAATCATATTCTCACTTAACGAAAACCAAATCTGATTTTTATAATTAGAGGTCA
>JAEUTR010000406.1 GCA_016787365.1 Bacteroidia bacterium | reverse complement strand
GATGAAAAAGATAAGTTTATTATCGATCAGTTTATTATGCATGGCGGAAAAGCCTTGTGGCTTATAGATCCTGTATATGTAAACAGAGATACATTAACTACACGTGGTTATTCATTAGGTTTTAGAAATGATTTGAATCTGGATGATATTCTATTTAAATACGGAGTAAGATTAAACCCTGTTTTAGTGCAGGATTTACAATCTGCACAAGTGCCGGTTAATGTTGGATTTAAACAAGGCCAACCTGATTTTAAACCATTTTTCTGGCATTACTATCCATTACTTCTTCCTTCATCCAATCATCCCATTGTAAAAAATTTAGATTTAATTCGTACTGAATATATTGGAACACTCGATACAGTTTTCTCGAAAGATGTAACAAAAACCATATTACTTCAAACTTCCAAATACACTAAAACTATGCCCACACCTGTGCGTATTTTAGCGGCTCAGGTAAAATTAAAACCACAAGAAAGTCAATTCAAAAACTCTTTTCAAAATGTTGCTTGTTTGTTAGAAGGACAATTTGAATCAAATTACAAAAACCGAATTACTTCAAGGATTTTAACAGATAGTATTTTTGATTTTGTTGGAAAGAGTAAACCGACAAAAATGATTGTGGTAGCCGATGGCGATATTGCAAAAAACGAATATCAAAGATCTACCGGTATGATATATCCTACAGGTTATGATTTATATAGCAAACAACAATTCGCTAATAAAACCTTTCTTTTAAATTGTATGAATTATTTATTAGATGATGAAGGTTTGCTTCAACTACGTTCAAGGGAAATAAAATTAAGGCTACTGGATAAAAAGAAAACAGCTACTCAGGTTACTAAATGGAAATTTATAAACGTTGCTGTTCCTGTCTTAATTATTATTGGTTTCGGTCTGATTCAGTATTATATCCGCAAGAAAAAGTATAGTAGCTAATTTCCAAAATACATTTACTCTATGAAAAAATCAACTATTATAACATTAGCCGTATTAATTTCTTTAGCAGCTCTATCAATCTATATTTATAAAACAAAAAGCAAAACTTCTACCATTGATAAAGAAGCTAGCGATTTTAGATATAAAGATACTGCGAGCATTGATAAAATATTTTTAGCAAATAAAGAAGGGAAACAAGTTTTAGTGGAAAGAAAACCCGGTGGCTGGATTTTAAATGGCAAATATAACGTAAGACAAGATGTTATAAAATTATTACTTTATACTATTCATTCGGTTGAAGTAAAATCTCCTGTATCAAAAAATTCAAGAACATCTGTTATAAAAATTATGGCAGCTAAATCAACAAAAATTGAAGTTTATAGCAAAGGGGAAATAGTAAAACAATATTATGTTGGTCATGCAACAGCGGATAATACCGGAACTTATATGATTTTAACCAATTTAGAAACCGGTGAAAATTATGAAGAACCTTTTATAACTCATATTCCCGGCTTTGATGGTTTTCTATCAACACGTTATGTAACGGATGAAATAGATTGGAGAGACCGCTTATTAATCAATTACAGACCTCCTCAAATCAAACAAATAAAATTGGATTTGCACGAAATTCCTGATTCTTCGTTTGTAATTGATTTATTTAGTATGCAACGTTTTGGGTTAAAAACATCAAAAGGAGTTATGCAATTTGAGGAAGATAAAATGAAACAATACATAGCCTATTTTCAAAATGTAAATTGTGAAGTTGTTATGGATACAAAAGACCATTTGGTTGATTCATTGTCTAAATCTGCTATTCCATTTGCTACACTTACAATTACAGACAGAAATAATGGAAGTAATGTATGCGAATTTTTTCACAAACAAGTTGTACCAGGTAAAAATGAAGAATATGGAATTGATTATAAATACGACCCCGACAGATTATTTGTAAGGTATAATAACGGGAAAGATTATGGCGTAGCTCAATTCTATGTTTTTGGGAAAATATTACAAACGTATAACTACTTTCTTCCTAAAAAATAATGTTAAAAAGTAGTTTATAAATACATCTTGCTACAGACGCTTTAGAGAATTCATATAGTTAAATTTGATAGATTAAAAATTAACCATATGAACTTTGTAGTATCATCATCTACCCTATTAAAACATTTAAAATCAATTAGTGGAGTATTAAATTCCAGCAATACAATTCCAATTTTAGATTGT
>JAEUTR010000351.1 GCA_016787365.1 Bacteroidia bacterium | reverse complement strand
AATAAAACTGAAAGCTCAACATTGCGGGAATAATCTTTTTTTGTTTTAATGCTAATAACCCTAATTGAAAATGAGATGGAGAATATTGAGGATTTATTTTAATGGCATTTATATAATTATCACGGGCTTCTTTATATTTTTTTTGATTGTAGTATGATACGGCAAGCTCGTGATAAAACTTAGGACTTAAAGGAAATGTTTTGATGCCGTATTTGTATATTTCTTCTGATTTAGCATACTGTTTTAAATTGTCGTACGCATTAGCTTTAAGTAATAGTGCTTTAGAATAATACGAGTTATTAAGTCTTATTAAATTATCACATATTGCAATTGCCGTTGAGTCTTTTTTTAATGCCATATACGATAATATTAATTCGTATTGAGCTAAAACGTAACTTGAATCATTTTCGTTTATTTTATCATACTCAGCAATGGCTTCATCATATTTTTTATCATCATGAAGTTTTATACCTTCTCTTATAATTGAATCAGAATTCGTAATTGGAGGAGCTAGTTTTATTTTTCTTAGATCATTTTCTTGAGCTTGAAAATTATTTAAAAAAAGTAGTGTACATACCGAAGTAAGAAAATGTTTCATAAGAAATATAGTTTTTAATTGTATTAAATATAATTAAAAAAATTAAAATGGTGACAGTGCTGGTTTATTATTTAAAATCAGTTCAATTTTTTCAATAATTTCAGGTGTTATTAAGGAAACAACGTCCAACGCTTTTAAATTTTCAATTAATTGTTCTTTTTTTGAAGCTCCTAAAATGGCTGTACTCACATGAGGGTTTTTAATAACCCATGCAATAGATAATTGAGCAACTGAAGTTCCAAGTTCGTTAGCTAATAAGGCTATTTTTTTTGTTTTTTCAATTTTAGATTCTTCTCCTAAGGTGCGTTCTTTCAACCAGTCCATTCCTTCAATATGTAAACGATTATCCTGAGGGATACCATTATTGTATTTTCCGGATAATAAACCCGAAGCTAATGGACTCCATATAGTTGTTCCTAAACCAAAATCCCTGAATAATAACAAATAATCTTTTTCTAATTTTGTTCTTTCAAACATATTATATTGTGGCTGTTCCATTGTAGGACCAATTAGTCTGTTACGTTCTGCAAATACAAATGCAGCCATAATTTCGTCGTTTGCCCACTCGCTGGTTCCCCAATATAAAATTTTACCTTGTTGTATTAATGTATTCATTGCCCAAACGGTTTCCTCAATAGGGGTGTTTTTATCAGGACGATGACAGAAGAATAAATCAATGTAATCTACTTGGAGACGTTTTAATGCAGCATGACAGCCTTCAATAATATGCTTACGAGATAAACCGGTTTGATTTGGTTTTTTGTCTTCATAGCCAAAATATACTTTACTAGAAACACAATAAGAACTACGAGCCCAATTTTTTTGTTTTAAAATTTTGCCCATTACTTCTTCTGATTTTCCTGCTGCATATATTTCTGCATTATCAAAAAAGTTTACGCCATTATCGTAGGCAATACTTAATAATTCATCAGCAGTATTGTTTTCTATTTGTTTACCAAATGTAATCCATGATCCAAATGATAAGGTACTTACTTGTAGCCCTGATTTTCCTAGTCTTCTATATTCCATGTTTAATTTTTTTAAATTACTTAACTAATATTTTTGGCTCTAACATATCGAGCATCGCATATTTTACACCTTCTCTTCCAAGCCCACTATCTTTTACTCCACCGTAAGGCATTTGATCATATCTGAGGGTAGGGACGTGATTATGAATGACGCCACCTACTTCTATTTGTTTAAAACATTTTTCTAATTCATCTGGATTGTTTGTAAACACTCCGCATTGTAAACCGAATTTAGTATTATTAGCTTGTTGAATAGCTTCTTCAATGGTTTTATATGAGTTTATACAAATAATGGGGCCAAATATTTCTTCTGCATATACTTTCATCGAATGATTGCAATTGATAAGAATAGTAGGTTCTATATAACTACCATTTCTTTTTCCTCCGCAAATTAATTGCGCACCTTGTTGTATTGCTTCATTAATCCAGTTTTCAACACGGACAGCATTTGTTTCATCGATCATACTAGCAATATCAGTTGATAGATCTAAAGGATTTCCTGACTTTAAATGGAGTGTTAGTTCTTTTAGTTCATTTACAAATGTTTCATACAACGATGAATGAACAATAAAACGTTGCGCATGAATACATATTTGTCCACTATAGGCAAAGGCACCCATCAACGATTTTGGTAAGCAATCTTTTAAATCTGCACTTGGAGTAATAATAGTGGCAGCATTTCCTCCTAATTCTAATACAACTTTTTTCTTTCCACTTTGAGATTTCATTTTCCAGCCAATGTCAGGAGAGCCTGTAAAACTTAATAGTTTAAAACGTTCATCGGTTACTAATAAATTACCGGTTTCTCTATCCATTGGTAAAATAGACACGGCACCTTTTGGTAATTCTGTTTTATCAATAATTTTAGCTAATTCTAAACATGATAGAGGTGTGCGACTGGCAGGTTTTAAAATAATAGGACAACCGCTGGCTATAGCAGGTGCAATTTTATGAACTGCTAAATTCAGTGGAAAATTAAAGGGAGCAATACCGGCAATTAATCCAATGGGAAAATATTCAACAATACCTTCCCTTTGGTCTGTATTATTAATTCTATTTAATGTAAGGTGTTCAGATGGAATGTTTTTGCTTTCTTCTGCAGCAATTAAAAACGTATAAGCCGAACGGTCTATTTCTGCTAGAGCATATTTAATAGGTTTTGCACTCTCTAAACTTAAAATCTCAGCTAAGTAATTTCTATTAGCATATACTTCATCAGAGATTTGTTTTAAGATGTTATGTTTTTTTTGTGGAGATAATTTTTGTAATTCCTCTTTTACAGAAAGCGCTTTGGTGATTGCTTCTTCTAAAATGTCTTTATCAGCTAAATAAGAAGTTGCAACTATATTATGATTAAATGGATTATGTACATCAATTGTATGATTGGTCGTGATAAACTTACCGGCTGAATAAATAGAATAGTGATTCAAATTATTTAATTTTTATTTGAATTGTTGCCACACTGTCGCAACTGTTTATATTAGTTTTAATACGTTTGCAATTACAACTATTTTTTAGTCAATGCTTTAAATACATCTTCTAAACTCTGTTCTTCTTTATTTAAAGTTAATACACTAATATTATGTTTTACTGCATAATTAAATAATTCTTTACGAACATCATTTTCTACATCCGAAATAATCTTCCAGGTTTTATTATCTATTAAAATAGCATCTTCCACTCCATTTATAGATTTTAAAGAATTTACGGAGACATCTTTATCAAACTCAACGGTAATAACCTGTTTAGTCGTATTTTTTTGAAGTGTTTCTGTGGTATCATTAGCAACAATTTCCCCTTTATTAATAATGATAACTCTGTCACAAACGGCTTCTACTTCCTGCATGATATGGGTACTTAACATCACTGTTTTTTCTTTCCCCAACTTTTTAATTAAACCACGTATTTCTTCTAATTG
>JAEUTR010000330.1 GCA_016787365.1 Bacteroidia bacterium | reverse complement strand
ATTTAATTCCCGCTCAACAGGGAACACTTATTACTATTTCTTTGCAAATTTAATTCATAACAAAAACACACTAAATAATTAATATAATTTAACGGCAACAACACTAAAAACAACCTAATTTTACAATAATTGATTAAAAGACTGTACATATTTTTCATTTTCTTTAACCTGTTGGTGGTTTCTTTATTTGCCCAAAAGAAACCACTTAGATTATTACCCGACACAACAGTTATTTGTGCGGGTGATTCATTTTTGTTAAAATTTTCTGAAGATCAGGTTAGTAAAACAGCAACCTATAACTGGCAAACACCAAAAGCTATTATTGTTCATTCAAAACAACTATACATTAAACATAAAGGGATACATGTAGTAAAAATTTATGATGGAAAAAATTTATTAATTGATACTACCTATTTAAAACTAAACGAAAGACCTAAACTAAAATTAAGAGATACCATAATTTGCGGCAACCCTATTATTATTTCAACTAAAAACAAAGGATATAAATATACCTGGAGTAATGGAGAAACCGATGATCAGATAAAAATTGAAAAAGCCGGACAGTATTGGATAAAAGCAAACAATAAAGGTTGCATATACACCGATACATTTAAAGTGACTCAAGGAAATGCCAGCGTCCCTAACTTTGGAAAAGAATTATTAATCTGTGAATCCGAGTTAAACAGAACCTTATCTGTAAAAGCATCAGGTGATGTAAAATTATATTGGAATACAGGAGCTAACACTTCCAGTATTAATGCTACCAAAGAAGGTGTTTATTGGGTTAGAAGTACATCTAAAACATGTGGTGTAAAAATTGATAGTGTAACTGTAAAGTATAAAAACTGTGATTGTGACATTTATATCCCCAATAGTTTCACACCTAATGATGATGAAAGAAATGATTTATTCTTTCCTGTATTTCAATGCGAATATACTTACTTCTCTATTTTAATTTTTGACAGATGGGGAAATACAGTATACACATCTACCAACATTAATGGAAAATGGGACGGGAAATTTAAAGGAAACCCTTGTCCGGACGATGTGTATGTTTACCGACTGGAAGCCATCCAAAAAGGAAATGATAAAAAAATAATACGGAACGGTCATATCTCTCTTTTTAGATAGGTTTATTAGGGTTTAAAATTCCCGAAAATATTACGACGCATTGGAGTGGTATTTTAATGACAAACACACAAATTTTGTGTTGTAAATTGCTAATTATTAAAATGGTTACACAAAAGCAACTACAACAAGCGTAAACAACTGCCATCCAGAATCTTGGGAATTACAGATTGAAGCAAAAGATTAGCCTAAAAGATTTTCTTTTTTAATAAAAACCTACTAAATTCACTACTTTTAACCATTTGGTGAATTTAAAGAAAATATTATTTTTTCCTTTTGCTGTAATTTACGGCATCATCACCTCGTTTCGTAATTTATTATACGACTGGAAAGTTTTAAAATCAAAATCCTTTGGTGTTCATACCATATGCGTAGGAAATTTGGCAGTAGGCGGCACGGGTAAAACCCCACATGTAGAGTACTTAATAAAATTATTGCAAAATGATTTTAAAATTGCCACGTTAAGCAGAGGTTATAAACGAAAAACATCCGGTTTTATTCATGCCAGTAACCAAAGTACTGCGCTTGATATTGGAGATGAACCCTTGTTATATAAATCTAAAAATCCAACATTAGATGTTTGTGTAGACGCAGATAGAGTTAATGGCGTAAAAAAAATATTAGAATTTCACGATCCTCCAAAAGTTATTCTTTTAGACGATGCCTTTCAGCACAGAGCACTAAACTGTGAACTTAAAATTGTTATAAGCGAATACACCAATATTTTTTTAAATGATTGTATGTTGCCTGCCGGATCATTAAGAGAATCAAAAAAAGGTATCAATCGGGCTGACATTATTATTATTAGTAAAACTCCCGAAAAAACAACAGCTGTTGAAATCAGAAATTTAATTAAAGATTTAAAACCTTTAGCTCATCAGCAATTATTTTTTACCTGGTTAAAATATGGTGAATTAGCAGGTTTTCAAAACCCACAGGACACAATTGATACGTTAAATGATTTATTTCGTTATCGAGTAGTTGTGTTTACAGGCATAGGTAATCCATCACCAATGGTAACATACTTAAAAGAATACAGTTCTGATGTGAAACATATGCAATATGCCGATCATCATCAATTTACAATACAAGACATCACTGATATCAGAGCCGAATTAGACGCTATTGAAGGAGGAAACAAAATTGTAGTTACTACCGAAAAAGATGCCATGCGATTAAAAGAAAGCGACTTGCAGGATATCGCAAATACTTTACCTTTGTACGTTTTACCTATAGAAATAGATTTTAGAGATAAAACGCAGGAATTTAATGAAACAATCATAAACTATGTTAGAACAAATAAATTTTACCACAAAAAGTATTCTTGAAAAAACCAATAACTTTCGTCCCGAAGTGGGAATTATTTTAGGAACCGGACTAGGAGGATTAGTAAAAGAAATAAGCGCAGAATTTGTTATCCCATATGAAGAAATACCGAATTTTCCTGTAAGTACTGTAGAAGGACATAGTGGTAAATTAATTTTCGGAGAATTAGGTGGTAAAAAAGTAATGGCTATGCAAGGTCGTTTTCATTTTTATGAAGGCTATAATATGCAACAAATTACATTTCCTGTTCGAGTAATGAAAGCGATAGGCATTCATACAGTATGTGTATCAAATGCCAGTGGTGGAATGAATCCTGATTTTGAAATCGGAGAAATTATGATTATCAACGACCATATTAATTTATTTCCTACCAATCCTTTAATTGGTAAAAATTATCCTGAATTAGGTCCACGTTTCCCTGATATGAGCGAAGCTTATGATAAAAAATTAATTGCCAATGCTTTACAAATTGCTAAAACCAATAATATCAAAGTAAGTCAGGGCTGTTATGCAGGCTTAACTGGCCCATGTTTTGAAACACCTGCCGAATACCGTTATATTGGCCGTATAGGAGCTGATGCTGTAGGTATGAGTACTGTTCCCGAAGTAATTGTTGCAAAACATGGCGGCATGCGTGTATTTGGTGTTAGCATTGTAACCGATTTAGGTGTTGAAGGAAAGATTGTAGAAGTTACTCATGAAGAAGTTCAGCACATTGCTGCTGCAGCTGAACCAAAAATGAGTTTCATTGTTAAAGAAGTAATTCGTACGATGTAATTTATACCTGTCAGGTTTTTAATTTGGCTACACATATAATAGAAAATAAATAAAAATGAAAAGCAAAAAACAAATAGCATTAGCATTAACACTGATTATTTCTTTAGTAGTAAAAGCAGATGAAGGAATGTGGTTACCACAACTTTTAAATGCCATGAATATTAAAGACATGAAAAAGAACGGCTTAAAATTAACTGCCGAACAAATTTATAGTGTTAATAAATCCAGCTTAAAAGATGCCATTGTTCAGTTTGGTGGTGGTTGTACTGCAGAAATTGTTTCTAATCAGGGTTTAATATTAACTAACCATCACTGTGGTTATTCGTCTATTGCTTATCATAGTACCGTAGAAAAAGATTACCTGACTAAAGGTTTTTGGGCGATGAATAAAAGCGAAGAAGTATACACGCCAAATTTAAATGCTACTATTATTCAACGTATTGAAGATGTAACAGCAAGAGTTTTAAAAGGCATTACTGCAACAAGCACCGAAGCAAAAAAAGATTCAATTACAAAAGCCAACATCAAAGCAATTGAAAAAGAAGCAATTGCAGGTACTCATTATGAATCTTTTGTTCGTCCGTTTTTTTATGGTAACGAATATTACTTATTCATAGTTGAAACATTTAAAGATGTGCGCATGGTTGGCGCTCCTCCATCTGCGATTGGTAAATTTGGCGGAGAAACTGATAACTGGATGTGGCCACGCCACAATGCTGATTTTTCAGTGTTCCGTATTTACGCTAATAAAGATAATAAACCTGCGGAATACAGTCCTGATAATGTTCCATATAAACCAAAAAATGTAATTCCTATTTCTTTAAAAGGTTATAATCAGGGTGATTTTACTATGGTATATGGCTTTCCAGGTCGCACACAAGAATATTTATCGAGCTATGCCGTTGATATGATTATGAATGAAAGTGATCCTTTGAAAGTATCTCTGCGTGAAAAACGTTTAAATATTATGAATGCAGACATGCTTCAAAGCGATGCAGTTCGTATTGCTTATGCTAGTAAATATCAAGGAATTGCTAATTACTACAAAAAATGGATGGGCGAAATGAATGGTTTAAAAAAATATGATGCCGTTGCAAAAAAACAACTATTCGAAAACCAATTTAATGACGCTATCAATTCTGATCCTGCAAAAAAAGAAAAATATGGTAACATCTTTCCTCAATTACAAAAAGTATACGCTGAATATAAAGTACTAAACAAACAGGTTGATTATTACAGCGAATGTTTAATGGCTATTGAAGCCTTTACGCATGCCAGAAACTATATTAATTTAATGGCTGAACTTACAAAAAAACAAAAGGGATTAGCAAATACATATGATAAAACTATTACGGAGTATAAAAAATTACTCTTTTATAAGGGTTATAATAAACCAACAGATATCAAAATATGCGAAGCCATGTTAACGGAGTATATTAGAGGTGTGCCTTCTAACAGCCGACCATATATTTTAGATTCATTTATTGTTGCAAACAATAATGATGCAAAAAAAATAACCAATTTCTTGTTTTCAAACACCAATTTTGTGGATAAAGAAAAAACAGAAGCCATGTTAAATGATTTTGACAAATATCCTCAATTATACGAAAGAGATCCTGTATTTTATATAACAAGTGCTATTGTAAAATATTATAGTTCTACTGTATTTCCTCAGTTTCAATATGACGAAAGAGAAATTAATGAACTACAAAAACTATATGTACAAGGCCAGAAAGAAGTTTTCAAGGATAAAAAATTCTATCCAGATGCAAACTCCACTTTGCGTGTTGCTTACGGTAAAGTAAATAGTTACAAACCAAAAGATGGCGTTGAATATAATTACTACACAACACTAGATGGGATTATAGAAAAAGAAATTCCGGGAGACGAAGAATTTGATGTTCCTGTAAAATTAAAGGAATTATATATTAAAAAAGACTACGGGCAATATGCTGATAAAAACGGGAAATTACCTGTTGCTTTTACAGCAAGCAATCATACAACCGGTGGAAACAGTGGCAGTCCTGTATTTAATGCCAAAGGCCAATTAATAGGAACAAATTTTGACAGAAACTGGGAGGGCACCATGAGCGATATTATGTACAACCCTAACCAATGCCGTAATATAGTATTAGACGTGCGCTACACTTTATTTGTCATTGATAAATTTGCAGGAGCTGGCTACTTGTTAGATGAAATGAAATTGATTAAATAACCAGATGATGTATTGAATAAAAAAAGTGGTAAAATAATTTTACCACTTTTTTTTTATTTTAAATTCTTCATAAAGCGCATTTGTATAACGCCTAAAAATGCTTCTTTAAATATTTTGGTACTCATTTTACTCACACCTAAAATACGGTCAGTAAACATAATTGGAACTTCTACTATTTTAAATCCTTTTTTATAAGCTCTGTATTTCATTTCAATTTGAAATGCGTAGCCCATAAAGCGTACAGCATCTAAATCAATAGTTTGTAATACTTTTTTGCGATAGCATTTAAAGCCTGCCGTAGTATCTTTTACAGGTAACCACAATACGATACGAACATATACAGACGCAAAATAACTCATTAAAATACGTCCAATAGGCCAGTTACTCACTTGCCCGCCTTTTGTATAACGAGAGCCAACAGCTACATCCGCTCCATTTTCACAAGCCTCTAATAATCTTATCAAATCTTTTGGATTATGGCTAAAATCACAATCCATTTCAAAAATAAAATCATAGTCCCGAGCCAAAGCCCATTTAAAACCATGAATATATGCTGTACCTAAACCTAATTTACCCTTACGTTCTTCAATATGTAATTTTCCGGCAAATTCATCTTGTAATTCCTTTACTTTATGGGCGGTTCCATCAGGAGAACCATCATCTACAATCAGCAATTCAAAAACATTAGGCAAATCAAAAACCGATCGAATCATTTTTTCGATGTTTTCAATTTCATTATAAGTAGGTATGATGACTAAATTTTTGCCCATAAATTGTCTGCTAATATACTATTTTGTTACATTATTAAAAGCGTCATTTTTCAGCATTTATTTTAAGTTTCCTGTTAAAATAGGTTAAGTTTTTGTCCATA
>JAEUTR010000348.1 GCA_016787365.1 Bacteroidia bacterium | reverse complement strand
AAAGAATTTTTTTATCAATTTATTTCAAATGCAGGAGTATCCTATAGCAAATATCTTAAATAAAGACTTCGGAATAAATTTCTTCTATTTTCCGTATTTAGGAACAAACTTGCCATTATGGACTATTTCAATTGAGTGGTGGTTATATATGTTTTATGGTTTTATGGTTTTTTATATTTTTAAAAGTAAGAAGGTTGGTTTTAAAGAGTTACTTGTATTAATTGTTTTATCAGTATCTCCAGTGTATTATCTTCTTGTAAGTACTCATATGGAAAAAGGCTTAACTATCTTTTGGTTTCTAGGAGCGTCGATTACTCCATGTTTGTTTATTAAAAATACAAAGAACACACTTAATAAGCTGTCACTCATTTTAGTGCTTTTAACCTTATTATTTGGAATGTATGGTTTTGTCTGGTTTGGCTATCAAACAGCAGCTTTGATATTTTTAGTGGCTTTGTTTCTTTTAATTATATTTTACAGGGAAGAAAATCTATTTATTAATACAACATTGTACAAGATTTCAGAACGATTGGCTTCATTTTCATATTCACTTTACCTTATACATTATTCAGTCTTATACTGTGTAATAAATGTTTTAAAAATGGAATTCAGCATGATAAATTTTTTATTGTTATTGATTTCGGTTAATCTTCTATCCTATTTTTTTGCACAGTTGTTTGAAGTAAAAACAAAAAAGTTAAAATCAATTTATGAGAACTACAGATCCAACAATAATTAATTTTAAAGAAAAATTTGACCTAACCGGAAAAGTAATCGTTATTTCGGGAGCATGTGGATTAATTGGTCGTGCTTTTTGTGAAGCTGTAGCCCAATTTGGAGGACATGTAGTTGCCGCTGATATAGAATTAGCAAAACCAGCCGAATTTGCAGAACAACTTCAAGGTAGAAATAACATAAAGTGTTTGGGAATAGAAGTAGAAGTTGAGAACAAAAATTCAGTTTTAGCACTAAAAGAAAGAGTGATTGCCGAATTTGGACGAATAGATGGATTGGTTACAGGGCATCAAAATAAATCACATCTTATCTTTGAACCATTTGAAAACGTAAGTGAAGAAAATTGGGATAAAGTAGTTGAAGTAAATTTGAAAGGCACCTTTTTGTTGTGTCAGATTTTAGGTTCTTTTATGGCCGAAAAAGGCTCAGGATCTATTGTTAATATTCCTTCTACTTATAGTGTGGTGGCTCCAAATCAAAATTTATATAAAGGCACTAAAATGGGTTGTCCTGCTGCTTATTCGGCTAGTAAAGGTGGCGTAGATGCTTTGTCTCAATATCTGTCTTCCTACTGGGCGGCAAAAGGCGTACGTGTTAATATGATTACACCTCATGGAGTCTGGAATAATCATGAAGATGCTTTTGAGAAAAATTTTTCTAATTTTAGTCCGATGCAAAGGATGAGTTATAATCACGAAGTTGCTCCAGCATTGATATATCTGTTAAGTGATGCTGCAAGTTATGTAACAGGAAATAACATGTTAGTAGAAGGAGGCTGGACAGCATGGTAAATTATGATATTTTAAAAGGACGGCTTTACGGATTGGACTTGATGAGGGCCGCAGCAATGCTTTGCGTTATATTAACACATAGTGGTTATAGGCTTTTGTTTGGAACACGATATGGGATACCAGCTGTTGAATCCTTTTTTGTAGTAAGTGGATTTTTAATAGGAGGAATATTGATTCGCGATTTTGCTGAAGGAGTTAATGCAACCAATCTCACTAACTTTTGGAAAAAAAGATGGCTCAGAACATTGCCTCTGTATTATGCGGTTTTACTTCTGAAGTTTATTATTGTTGATCATTCTATAGGATTAAACATACTATATTACTTTACTTTTCTGCAAAGTAATTTTTATGGAATTCAATATTTGCCGGTAAGTTGGACGTTGGTTGTTGAAGAATGGTTTTATTTATTAATGCCATTGTTTTTTCTTGTTTTTTTTAGAAAAGGTATTAAACCAAAGCCTTTTTATTTTCTAATTGCTTTGTTTATTATTGCCGATAATCTTTTGAGAATTATTTGGGTTTATAAAACCAATTATGGCTATGGAGCTATGGTAGGTAATTTTATTTTCAGAATGGACTCTAATTTAATTGGAGTTGGTTTGGCTGGCATAAAAATGTTTCATCCGGATGTATTTAAAAGA
>JAEUTR010000297.1 GCA_016787365.1 Bacteroidia bacterium | reverse complement strand
GATAAAAGTAAAAATTGGGTAATGGTATTTAAAAATAAAAATGATATAGAAACCCGTCAAATAAAAGTTTATAACCAGGTTGATGAAACAATTTATATAGAATCTGGATTAATAGAAGGTGAAAAAATTATCTCCAAAAATGGGTTATTGATTTATGATGCACTAAACGATTAATCTATGAATAAATTTATTAAAAATATAATAGGGTTTTCCCTCAAAAACAAAGCATTTACCTTTTTCTGGGTTGGTTTAATTGTAATTGCCGGTGGCATTAGTTATTTAAAAATTCCAATTGAAGCTTTTCCTGATGTTACCAATACACAAATTATTATTGTAACCGAATGGAACGGACGAAGTGCCGAAGAAGTTGAACGTTTTGTAACAACTCCTATTGAAATTGCTATGAATAGCGTTCAGAAAAAAACAAACGTACGGAGTATTACAATGTTTGGCTTATCTGTTATCAAAATTATTTTTGAAGATGACGTAGAAGACTTTTTTGCAAGACAGCAAGTCAACAATCAATTACGAAACGTTCAACTACCCGATGAAGTTGATCCAGATGTTCAGCCTCCATATGGACCTACAGGCGAAATCTATAGATATGTATTAAAAAGTGATAAGCGCGATACGCGAAGTTTATTGACAATTCAAAATTGGGTAATTGATCGTCAACTACGTTCTGTTTCGGGAGTAGCTGATGTTGTGGCATTTGGCGGACAAGAAAAAATTTATGAATTATCAGTTGATCCAATTCGTTTAAAAAAATACAATTTAACTCCGTTACAGGTATATGAAGCGG
The DNA here is from genome assembly GCA_016787365.1 of Bacteroidia bacterium. Taxonomy (GTDB): domain Bacteria; phylum Bacteroidota; class Bacteroidia; order B-17B0; family Aurantibacillaceae; genus UBA4416. Next base: position 950 of record JAEUTR010000297.1, on the reverse strand, counting down.
TTACAAAAGCAAATTTAAACGTTGGAGGCGATGTAATTACAAAAAGTGGTCAGGCTTACGTTGTGCGTGGCCTAGGTTTATTAAATAGTATAAGCGATATTGAAAATACTATTGTAGCTGAATATAACGATAACCCTGTATTAGTTAAACATATTGCAAAAGTAGAAGAAGGCTCTGCACCAAGAGTTGGACAAGTTGGATTAAATAAACAGGACGACGTTGTAGAAGGAATTGTAGTGATGCGTAAAGGCGAAAATCCAAGTAATGTTTTAGCCACATTAAAAACTAAAATAGACGAATTAAATACTAAAATACTTCCTGCTGATGTTAAAATGGAAGCATTTTATGACCGAGATAATTTAATGAGCTATTGTACATCAACAGTAATGCATAATTTAATAGAAGGGATTATTTTGGTTACCGTTATTGTATTTTTATTTATGGCCGATTGGCGAACTACTCTGATTGTTTCTCTTATTATTCCTTTAGCTCTATTATTTGCCTTTTTATGTTTAAGTTTAAAAGGGATGAGTGCTAATTTACTTTCATTAGGTGCCATTGACTTTGGGATTATTATTGACGGTGCCGTCGTCATGGTTGAAGGATTATTTGTGGCACTCGATCATTTGGCAAATGAACGCGGAATGACCACATTTAATAAATTGAGCAAACTAGGCTTAATTAAAAAATATGGGACACGTTTAGGGAAAGCCGTTTTCTTTTCAAAATTGATTATTATTTCGGCACTGTTACCCATTTTTTCATTTCAGAAAGTAGAAGGTAAAATGTTTTCTCCTTTGGCATGGACGTTGGGTTTTGCATTATTAGGAGCCTTATTGTTTACTTTAACCTTAGTGCCAGTTTTATCATCTATTTTATTGAAAAAAAATGTAAAGGAAAAACATAACCTGTTTGTCATTTTTTGGGAAAAATTAATTTTAGGCGGATTC
>JAEUTR010000261.1 GCA_016787365.1 Bacteroidia bacterium | reverse complement strand
AATAAAATACATGGAAAATAATATAACATTATCTGTGCCTTGAATAGCAAATGTAAAACGAGGAGGTATAAAAAAATAATCCCATACAACAGCGCTTAAAAACGCTGCTAATAAAACAGGGCCAATGTCAAAAAACATGGCTATTAAGGATACAGTTACTAATAAAATAAAAGCTACTACTTTATATCCAAGAAAATTTGACAACAAGAAAGAAATAGCAGAAACAACTATTATTAAAATAATACTTAAAACATATTGCTGCTTTTTTGAAAATTTATGTAGAAGAAAATTAGACAATCAAAAATAGTTTAATACAGCAAATGTAGTTTAACTATCATAGTTGAATCGTTAAAATGTATAAAGATTTTATAAATATTCGCTACCCTCTCTCTTTTTTAATTGGAGAAAAAGCCAATGGATTTGCGGAAATTTCTTCGAGCAATTCTCTCTTTCTATACACGTCAATTGCCATATATAATGCGTCTCTGAAAGACGATTCATCGGCAATTTGTTTACCCGCAATTTCATATGCCGTGCCATGATCCGGTGATGTGCGAACAAAATCCAGTCCTGCAGTAAAATTAACACCATGTCCGAATGCTAGTGTTTTAAATGGAATTAATCCCTGATCGTGGTACATAGCTAAAACACCATCAAATTGTGATTGGGTATTATTACCAAAAAAGCCATCTGCCGAGTAAGGGCCATAAACCATCATGGTTTCTTTTGCTTTTTCGATGGCAGGTATAATAGCGGTTTTTTCTTCATCACCAATAGCGCCATTCTCACCTGCATGAGGGTTTAATCCTAATACCGCAATTTTAGGTTTTCTGATACCGAAATCTTTTATCAAAGAGGCGTGTAACTGATTAATTTTTTCTAAAACAGTTTGAGTGGTAATTTTTTCGGAAATGTTTTTTAATGGCACATGGCCTGTAACAACCGCCACCCTTAAATCGTTTGAACATAATAACATTAAAGGCTTGCCTCCTAATTTTTCGCCTAAATATTCCGTATGACCTGGGTAATTAAATCCGGCCTCATTCATGGAGTGTTTATTAATGGGAGCAGTTACTAATACATCTATTTTTTTATCAAATAAAGCCATAGTAGCTGCCTCTAATGATAGCTTGGCATACTTTCCACTTAACGTTGTGGCTTTACCCATTTCAATAGTTACCTCTTCTTCATAACAAATAAAAACGTTTGGTTTTTTTGTGTGAATTTGATTAAAATCTCTTAATGGATTAAAATTAAATTCTTCCAGATTTAACATTTTTCTGAAATACGAAACTGTTTTTTGAGAACTAAATAAAACAGGTACACATAGTTCCAATAAAGCCGGATCGGATAATGTTTTTAAAATAATTTCTAATCCTATTCCATTTAAATCTCCCTGAGAAATTCCAACTACTATTTTATTATCTATCATAATTTACTGTTTTTTATCCAACCTACTAAATTAGCTACTTCTTCTGCATCAATACTTTCCCATTTCATTTTAGAAATATTAAATACAGACATGCCTTGTTGATACGATTCATCACCCATTACAATTTCTTTTACTATTGCCGCATAATTAGCAGAGGTTTTAAAATTATATAATTGAAAATGATTTTTCCCAATATCTTTTCCTTTATAATAAACAGATCGTCCGGTAGATTTAGCTTCAACTTCAATCGAAAAATTTGCATCCACTTCCTGAAAATTCGACTGCAACATAGTTTCTTTTACAGGATTAATTAAAAATAATTTTTCTTTAAAATAAAATTCTATCAATCCATTTGATCCTTTGTTGAGTTTATAAGTTGCAGGTACCTTTTGAGTAGAATTAAAGGTTCCTAATACTTTAGAAGTTTTGGTTAATAAATCATATTTAACAATAGTGCCTTCCAGATCCGTAATTTTAATATTTGGAAATAAAAAAGTGTTATGATTAATCCAGTAAATAGGAATATTAGCTTTTTTACCCATAGAAGTTACTCCTCCATGTCCGGCATCTGCCATTAATAAAACTTTTGGTTTTCCTTCAGGGAAGTATTCTAATTTGTAAGGTGATTTACTTTGGTCAAATTCCACATCTTGTCCCGGGATTGCTCTAAAAGTTAAGGATTTTATTTCGGAATACATATGGGTTGTTAAATCAAAAAAAGAGTAATATTTCCCCTTAAATATATCGTTTACATAAAAAATAACACTATCGTTTGAACAGCGAACTAATTTTGCCGACCCATCATGCAATACTTTTTTTTCTTTTAAATCAATAACATTTCCTATGGCGGATATTAAATAACGGTCTTGATAAAGCGTATTTTCACCCTTATCACATCTTATATAATCTTTATTGTCTTTTCGTCCGTTAACGGATATAATTTGTTCTCTGCCGGCATATACATTATTTACAAAATTATAGCGATAAATCAATTGGCCTAAATTGGCTTTATTGGACTCATCGTAATGAACTACAATTAATGATTCTCCAGTATTGGATTGAGAAAAGCCAAATACCGAAACACATAAAAAAATATATAATAGGTAGTTCAATTTATAAATTCGCAAAAAAATCAAATAATAATCTTACACCATAACCTGTTCCGCCTTTTCCTCTGTAGCTATCTTTTGTTGTTACAAAAGCAGGCCCGGCAATATCAAAATGCATATATGGATAATCGGTATACTTAACCAAAAACTTTCCAGCAGTAATTGCTCCACCGTATGGTCCGCCTAAGTTTTTTTGGTCGGCAATATCCGATTTAATTAATTCATCGTATTCATCCCAAAACGGAAATTCGGCTAAACGTTCATGCATACGCAATCCACTAACCGTTAGTTTTGTTTTTTGTTCATCTGTTGCTGTTCCCATGCTTACGATTCCGTACTGCCCAATAGCTGCTGCTGCTGCCCCGGTTAGTGTAGATAGTTCAATTGCCATTTCCGGTTTATAACGTTTAGCATAATGAAGTGCGTCTGCTAAAATCATGCGACCTTCTGCATCAGAGTTTAACATTTCAACAGTACTGCCATCCATCATCGTAATAATATCTCCTGGTGCAAATGCATTAAATCCAGGACGATTATCAGTTGACGGAACCAGTGCTATGACATGGATATTTAATTTAGCTTTTGCAATAGCATACATCGTACATCCCACCGCTGCTGCTCCTGCCATATCGCATTTCATTAAATCCATACTGTTTGGTGTAGGTTTTAAACTCAATCCTCCGGTATCATACACAACACCTTTACCAACTAATACATATGGTTTTTTGTTTTTAGGATTTTTTGGTTTGTATTCCATAACTGAAAATGTTGGAGGATCAACACTTCCCTGATTAACAGCTAATAAACCACCCATTTTTAATTGTTTGATTTTAGCTTTGTTAAATACTTCTACTTTAAATCCAGCACTTTTGCCCATGGTTTTAAAAGCATCTGCTAAATCAGTGGCATTTAAAGTATTTACCGGCTCGTTTACTAAATCACGAGCTTTTAAAGTAGCATCAACAGCAATGGATAAATTAGAAATATGTTGTGATGTTGCTTTAGCATCAACAACATTAATTGTTGTTAATGTGTTTGCATTTTTCTTAGCACTTGGTTTATGTTTAATAAATTGATAGTTAGCTAATGCAATTCCTTCCGCTAAGGCCAAAGAGTAATCCGGATTAGTCAGTTCGTTAACAATTGAAATAGTAGTGCGCTTTTCCGCATTAATACTATCTGTAATTGTTGCACCGTTTTTACGAATACTTTCTAAAGAAGTATAATGATTTTTTTTATCATCAATTAATATTACACAAACCAAACGTGATAATGTATTGATACATATAAATTTTTTATCGTTGGCTTTTATGTCACGAATAATATACTCTGCCTGCTCGGAGGTTAAAGCATATTCCGTTTTGTTTTTAAACGTTGAGCAAATGATAGCTAAACTTTGTTTACTATCTGCTGTAGATTTTTTAAATATAGATGTCATATACGCGAAATTACTAAAAATCAACGGTTTGGTAAAATTGGCATAGTGTTTTATTAACCAAATATGGTTAAAACAAAAAAGCCACTCTGATTAGAATGGCTTCTTTAGTACAAAAACTTAAAAACAATTTAGTTACCAAATTCGCTGATAAACTTAATACGCATTAGTCTTACTTCTTCTTCGCTATATTCATCTTCTCCTAATTCTTTTAAAATAGCGTTGATATCATCTGTTTCAGCCTCACGTAAACATTCATAAATATCATCTTTTTTGTCTTCATCAATCACCTGATCAATGTAATAATTGATATTTACTTTTGTTCCTGAAGCTACAATGGTTTCAATTTCCGTTAATAAATCATTCATTTTCAGATTTTTGTTTTTCGCCATGTCTTCAAGGCTTACTTTTCTGTCAATATTTTGAATGATAAATACTTTTAATCCTGATTTATTTACTACCGACTTGATAACCATATCGCTAGGGCGCTCAATATCATTTTCCTCCACATGTTTTTTAATTACCTCTAAAAATGGCTTGCCGTATTTTGCTGCTTTTCCTGCACCTACGCCTGTAATTTTTGCCATTTCTTCCATCGTAATTGGATAGTTGATGGACATTTCTTCAAGAGATGGCTCCTGAAAAATAATATAAGGAGGTAAATTGTTTTGCTTCGCAATTTTTTTGGTTAAATCTTTTAACATGGAGTATAGTACTTCATCTGTACTATGCGCCCCTTTTCCGCCTACAATGTCATCATCGTTATCACTTTCGGCATTACTAAAATCGTTATCCCTTGTAAATTTAATGCTGAATGGATTTTTCAAGAAATCTTTTCCTTTATCAGTAATCTTTACTAAACCATAATTTTCAATGTCTTTTGCAAAGAAACCATTTACAATAGCCTGACGCATAACTGCATTCCAGAATTTGTCATCTTTATCTGCCTCAACACCTTCGCCCCAGGTTTTAAGTTCGTTATGTTTGTATGATTTTCCTGTGGCCGTTAAATTACCTATTAACAAGTTAATAATGTCTTTAACTTTATGTTTCTCTTTGCTTTCTTTAACCGCTTTAATAGCTAATAATAAGTCATCCTGGGCTTCAAATTTTTGTTTCGGATGACGGCAATTGTCACACATCTCGTTACATTTGGCGTCATTAAATTCTTCACCAAAATAATGAAGAATAAATTTACGGCGACAAGAAGAAGTTTCTGCAAACGAAGCCGTTTCAGCCAACATTTGTTTTCCAATTTCTTGTTCATTTACAGGCTTATCTTTCATGAACTTCTCCAGTTTCATGATGTCATCATAGCTGTAAAAGGTTAGGCAATTTCCTTCACCGCCATCACGTCCTGCACGTCCTGTTTCTTGGTAATACCCTTCTAAGGATTTTGGAATATCATGGTGAATGACATAACGTACATCCGGTTTGTCAATTCCCATACCAAAAGCAATTGTTGCTACAATTACGTCAATATCTTCCATCAAAAAGCCATCCTGAGTCTTAGCACGTTCTTTGGCATCTAAACCGGCATGATAAGGCGCAGCTTTAACTCCGTTAACTATCAATGCCTGAGCAACTTCTTCTACTTTTTTACGACTTAAGCAATAAATAATACCTGATTTACCTGCATTTTGCTTAGCGTATTTAATAATTTCTTTAATTACATTTTGCTTAGCGCGAACCTCATAATATAAGTTTTCGCGGTTAAATGACGATTTAAATAAATTCGCCTCTAACATGCCTAAGTTTTTTTGAATATCGTGCTGAACTTTAGGAGTAGCCGTAGCTGTTAAAGCCATTACGGGTACAGAGCCTAACTTATCAATAATCGGTCGAAGACGACGATATTCAGGACGGAAATCGTGACCCCACTCTGAAATACAATGTGCTTCGTCGATAGCAAAGAAGGAAATTTTAAATTCAGAGAAAAATTCTACATTATCTTCTTTGTTTAAAGTTTCAGGAGCTACATACAATAATTTAGTTTTTCCGGATAGTACGTCCTTTTTTACAGTTGCAATCTCCGATTTGTTTAAAGAGGAGTTTAAAAAGTGGGCAATGCCTGTTTCGTTACTAAAACCACGAATGGCATCTACCTGATTTTTCATTAGGGCAATTAAAGGAGAAACAATAATAGCAGTTCCTTCGCTCATAATAGCAGGCAATTGATAGCAAAGCGACTTACCGCCACCAGTTGGCATAATTACAAAAGTATCCTGTTTATTAAGGATATTATTGATAATAGCCTCTTGGTTTCCTTTAAAACCACTGAAGCCAAAAAAGGCCTTTAAGGGGTCAACTAAATTATGGGTTTCAACTTCTGCAACCATGGTTTTATTGATTAAAATATATCTTTTATTGAGTAAACGATTTATTAATTGTATTATAAAGATATAATTAAATTTCCGAATAAAACAAAACAATTTGACAGTTAAATAGCATTTTCAGACTAATTAACTTTTTGAAACGATGAATCGATGAATTGGTAAAGTTGAGAAATGATGATTTTTAAGGGATTGCGTTTACTTTTTAGTGAATGCTAAAAAACAGGAACACGGATTGAGCTGATTAAGCAGATATGTGCGGATTTCTATATTTACAAATTCGTATCCATCTTACGGTAATGGATTAAAAAGAAGATGATAAAGGTGATGGAATACAGGATATTAAAAAAGAATCTAAAGGTATAAAGATCTAAAAACATAAAGGTGACAATTCGTATACAAAACATGATGATAAATAACTGAACGCCCCATTGTTTCATATGCCATACGCCAATTAAGGACACAAACTGAAGCGTAATAATAATTCCTAAAATCATAGGAATAAAATCACCCATGCGTTTAATGGAGGGAGTAAATAACATTGGAAAGGCCAATAAAACCAATATAATAGCAATAACAGTAATGATACTTATGGATTTTGGACGTTGTATTAATGCCATATTAATTTGTGTCTTCGAGTGCCTCAGACACCCGTCTTAATTAATTTTTTTAATTTGTTCTAATTGCTTCTACAGGATCTAATTGAGAGGCTCCATAAGCAGGAATAAATCCACTGATGATTCCAATTAATACCGAAATCGTTAAGCCTAAAATAATATTAGAACGCGTTAAAGTAATTTCCATATCAATAACTCCGTCGGCGGCAAAGGTGAGCAGATAAATGAGAAAGAGTCCTATGATTCCTCCCATTAAAGATAAAAATACCGCTTCAAATAAAAACTGAGCCAGGATAAAATAATTTTTGGCCCCCAATGATTTTTGTATACCAATTAAATTTGTCCGTTCTCTTACCGACACAAACATAATATTGGCAATACCAAACCCTCCTACTAAAATAGAGAACCCTCCAATAATAGCTCCGGCTATTCCCACAATATCAAACAATCCATCAAAATTTTTACTTAATAAATTAGTTTCATTCAGTGCAAAATCATCATCCGCTAAGGGTTTTAAGCCTCTTATGCTACGCATAATTCCGGTGAGTTCATCTTTTAACTGTTCATTGGTTACACCTGGCTTTGCTTTAGCAGCAATAAAGGGATCGCTACTTTCCGATTTTACATCCATAAATAGTCGTGCAAAATTATAAGGAACAATAGCCTGATTATCCATGGTGTTTCCCAACATACTTTCTCCCTCTTTCTTAAAAACACCAATTACTTTACAATTGCGCCCTGCTACCTTAATGGTTTTGCCTATAGGATATTCATTATTTGGGAATAATCCATCAGCTAATGTATAGCCAAGTATCACTACATTATATCCACCTTCTGCTTCATCTTCTCTAAAATAACGACCATCTATAATGTCAAATGATTTTACCTGACCATAACCGTACGACCATCCTGAAACCAAAGCATTTTCAATAGTGTTATTATTATGTTTTAATATTTTTCTGGAACCTATTCTAAATCCAACTGCTTCAATGCTTTTTGCTTTTCGTTCTACTTCTGCCAATTCGCTATATTCAGGAACCGGTCGATTCATATATTTCCACCAAGGATAATCAGGTCCAAATGTCCATGGCCATTTCATTACAAACACTACATTTTCTCCAAGACTCTGAACGCTGCCTCTGATATTACGCTCCAAACTATCAACGATTGTAAATACAGTAATGATGGCAAAAATACCAATCGTAATTCCCAACAAACTTAAAAAAGTACGCAGTTTATTGGCTATTAATGCTCCCCAGGCAAATACAATACTTTCTTTTAATAAGGTGAATACCATACTGTAAATATATAGGATATTAAACTATAATGGTATGTTTTTGTTTTAGCGGTTTTTTTGATAGGATGGAGGGGAATTTAGTGGAACCACGATGATGTGAATTGGCCGAACGGAGTATGCCGATGAATATTTTGTAATGCTACCCGTGAGATTAGCATATTATAAATTTGATAATTATGTAAAGAGATAAATAT
>JAEUTR010000340.1 GCA_016787365.1 Bacteroidia bacterium | reverse complement strand
ACTTTTAACCAACACCACATGGTACCAATTATTTACTAAATAATTATGAAATGTTCCCTTTTGACCTAGTACGATATCCCAAGAACTATTGCTAGGATTACTATTAAGTGAGTAAATACAATAACCAGTCCATGAACCGGTATAATTATAGCCTATACCTAAACTATTATGAGGTACTGTATTAAAAATATCTTGTTCTAGTTTACTAGAATTGTTAGAACTAAACCAAGCAGAGATAGTATAATCTGTCCAATTTGGATTAAAAAATGAATTTGTAATATCAATTCTTGCATTTGTTCCATTAAAACTATACGCACTGTTGGAATTTCCAAATCTATCAGGAGTTAATGTTGCATTATAAACAGTTCCACTATATGCATTTAAAGTAACATCTGATGAATTACCACAAAATGGATAAAACGCTATCAAGCCATTTTGTAAATTAGTTGGTAATTGATTTACATTACAAATGTTTTGTGATTTAATAGCATTTAAAATACTAAGTATGGTAAGAAGTGTGAATACTTTTTTCATATAGTTAATTGTATGCATACCAAAGGTAAGAAAAAAACTAATATTCTTGAATTAAAGGTGAATAATTGTTTTTTAGATTTTGTTTTTAGTTGTATATTCAAAGCATGAAAGTTATAATTTTAGCAGGTGGTCTTGGCACCCGATTATCAGAAGAAACCGATGTACGTCCTAAGCCAATGGTTGAAATTGGTGGTAAGCCAATTTTGTGGCATATCATGAAAATATATGCTCATTATGGATTTAATGAGTTTGTTGTTTGTTTAGGATATAAGGGGCATTTTGTTAAAGAATACTTTTCTAATCTGTTTTTGCATCATTCTGATGTAACATTTGATTTAGCTAATAATAAAATGGAAGTACATAATTCTAATTCCGAGAATTGGAAAGTGACTTTGGTAGATACAGGCAAAGATACAATGACCGGAGGCCGAATTAAACGAATAGAAAAATATGTCAATAATGAGACTTTTATGTTGACATATGGTGATGGAGTTAGTAACGTAGATATTAACGAACTATTGAAAACCCACGAACAACAAGGTAAGTTAGCAACAGTAACTGCGGTTCAACCTAGCGGACGTTTTGGAGCTCTTGGAATTAATCAAAATAATGAAGTTGAATCTTTTTTTGAAAAACCAAAAGGAGATGGCAGTTGGATTAATGGTGGTTTTTTTGTGTGTGAACCTCAAATTTTTAAATACATAGAAGGAGATTCTACAATTTGGGAACAAGCACCTTTAGAAAATTTGGCCAAAGATAATCAATTAGCAGCTTTCAAACACAGAGGTTTTTGGAAACCAATGGATACTCTAAAAGATAAACAAGATTTAAATGAGTATTGGGAAAAAGGAATAGCTGAATGGAAAATTTGGTAATAAATAGATTATGAAGAATTTAGATTTATTTTCAGGAATATTCAAAGGTAAAAAAATACTCGTTACAGGAGATACTGGGTTTAAAGGCTCTTGGATGTGTATTTGGTTGAAGGAACTTGGTGCAGATGTATATGGTTATGCTTTAGCGCCGTTAACTGAAAAAGATAATTA
>JAEUTR010000247.1 GCA_016787365.1 Bacteroidia bacterium | reverse complement strand
CTCTAAGGCATCCTTTGCATCAAAAGCACCTTCTATCAGTTGTATTTTCATATTCTATATTATTTAGTTACTAAATTACTGTCCTTGACCAAGTGAAAAAGAAGGTTTTCCATCAAAAGCATACAAATTTTCCGTCTTAACAACATCAATATTTTCATTAAGAGCATCTTTTAACAATTCTATAATCTCACTTTTACTAATATGAGTATTATCACTAGGCTTAAATCGACATCTCCAATGATCCGTACAAAAAGTTTCTTTAAATCCATCAGGCCAAACCTTTATTCCTCTATTTGTAATCATTGATAATTTAATTCCATTATTCTCAATTTTTTTAATCTTTTCGGCCAGTTCATTAGGATTATGAGTAACAGAATGCACAAACAAATCAACACCTAACAAATCTTTTTTCATTGGCTCTCTACGTTTATATTTAGGAAGAACAAGGGCATTGCCCTTAGCATAAGACACAGAATTTAAAACTGAAGGTTTTCTTCCTAAATTAGCTATAACCGCCAAGGCAAATTCTTTAGTTCCCACTTTTTGTTTACTTATTCCTTCTTTATAAATATCATAAGTATGAATTCCATCCTCTATGGTTTTTAACCAAGCATTTTGAACTTTCTCAGCAACATCCGTTTGTCCAATATGATTTAGCATTAAAATAGCTCCTTGTAATAAACCGGAAGGATTAGCCATATTTTGTCCGGCTCTGCGAGGCGCTGAACCATGAATGGCTTCAAACATAGCGCATTCTTCACCTATATTAGCAGAACCAGCCAAGCCAACAGAGCCTGCAATTTGAGCTGCTACATCTGATAATACATCGCCATATAAGTTTAATGTTACAATTACATCAAATACTTCCGGTGTATCTGCCATTTTAGCTGCTCCAATATCAATAATCCAATGCTCATTTTCAATTTCAGGATATTCTTTTGCAATCTCATCAAATACTAAATGAAATAAACCATCTGTTTGTTTCATGATATTGTCCTTTGTAAAACAAGTTACTTTTTTACGACCATATTGTTTAGCATATTCAAACGCATAACGAACAATTTTTTCGCAACCTGGGCGGCTAATTAATTTTAAACACTGAATAACTTCGTCGGTTTGTTGATGTTCAATGCCAGCATATAAATCTTCTTCATTTTCACGAATAATTACAATATCCATTTTAGGATGCTTTGTTTTTACAAAAGGATGTAAACTGGCACAAGGTCTCACATTTGAATACAATCCTAAAAATTTTCGAGTAGTAACGTTCAAACTTTTGTAGCCGCCACCTTGTGGTGTTGTAATCGGTGCTTTTAAAAACACTTTATTAGCTTTAATTGTATCCCATGATTCAGAAGCGATACCAGAGGTATTACCTGCTAAATATACTTTTTCTCCAACTTCTATTTCATCAACTTCAATTTTAGCACCTGCTGCTAAAATTATGTCTAATGTGGCGTCCATTATTTCCGGGCCAATACCATCTCCTTTTGCTACCGTGATTTTTTTCATGTGTTTATATTTTATGATTAATTAAATTTCAACTTTATATATACTTTTTATTGGTAAAACATATCCACCTTTTAAAGTAACATGCTCGTTACTTACAAATAAAATGGCAGATTCTATACGTTTATTAAGATTAGATTCTTTGTAATATAATTTAACACTTTGTTTAAAGGAATTTCCAAGCTTCATTGCGTACATCAAATCATATTGACGAATTTGAACTTCTTCCTGAGAAGCCAAAACATCTTTCTCATGATATTTATTACTGTTTTTTATTTCTTTTTTTTGCAATCTATTTCTTAAAGCAAATAACTTCAAAGCGATGTTATTCTTGAATTTTTGTATTCGTGCTTTTCTTCTATTAATTTTTAATTGAGAAGCTATTCTTTTATCATTTTGTAATTGAGTTATCTTATCATTATTGTATAAGAAAGCTCTCATACAAATTGAAAATGCAATTACTGCTAAAAATCCAGATAAGAAATAATGATGAACTGCAAATTCTGACACGATATCAAGAAGTCCTAAAGGAGTGATATGAAAAAGAATAGATAAAATAAAAATTGTAATAGGTATTACCGAAAGCATTAATATAATTCTATTGTACCGATTCATATTTGAAATCTTTTTTGATGTTTTCATAATGTTTAGAATTTAAATTTCACATTACAAAACTATAGAGTTCAATTCATAAATTTTTATTTATATTTGTAATGATATATATAAATTATTTTTATGCAATATACTCTAAACCAATTGCAGATATTTTTAAAAATATCTCAAACAAAAAGCATTACAAAAGCAGCAGAAGAATTATACCTCACTCAACCAGCAGTTTCAATTCAGTTAAAAAACTTTCAAAATCAATTTCAGATACCACTTACAGAGGTTGTAGGAAGGCAGTTATTTGTTACAGATTTCGGAAAAGAAATTGCAATAGCTGCCGAAAATATACTAAACGAAGTATATGCAATTAATTATAAAACACTAGCCTACAAAGGGCAATTAAGTGGTAGATTAAAAATTTCTATTGTATCTACAGGTAAATATATTATGCCGTATTTTTTATCGGGTTTTTTAAAACAAAATCCAGAAATTGAATTATTATTAGATGTAACCAATAAAAGCAAAGTAATTGAAAGCTTAGAAAACAACGAAGTTGATTTCTCTTTAGTATCCGTAGTTCCTGAAAAATTAGCTATTGACAAAGTAGAACTTATGCAAAACAAACTCTTTTTGATTGGAAATAATGAACGGAAATTCAAATTAAAGTCTTATGACAAATCCATATTTGATGAAATTCAATTAATTTATAGAGAAAAAGGATCAGGAACAAGATTAGTGATGGAGAGGTTTATCGAAAAAAATAATTTACCTGTACATAAAAAAATGGAGTTAACCTCAAACGAAGCAGTAAAACAAGCTGTTATTGCTGGCATTGGATATTCTATTATGCCACTTATAGGATTAAAAAACGAATTAATTCAAAAAGAGCTACAAATTATTCCTTTTAAAAATTTTCCAATAAAATCTAATTGGCATTTAATCTGGATGAAAAATAAAAATCATTCTCCGGTTGCTAATGCTTTTTTAAATTACATAAAAAAAGAAAAAACTAATATTATTAATACTCATTTTAATTGGTGCGAGAAATATTAAAATTATAAAGTATAATTTAATGTTCCTTTTAAATAAGTAATATTTAAAAGGGTTTTAATAAACTTTAATTTATACTCACACAACTTTAATTCTGATTCCAACCATTTATTTTCCCGTGCATTTAAAATAAATAAAGAACTTTCGCCATTACTAAATTTTAATTTTTCCGCCTCAACTAATTGCTTACAATATTTTACTGAACGTTCAGCATTTTGAAGCTGTTCGGCTAATAATCCGATAGTTTGTTTTAACGTATTTATTTTAAAATCTAATTCATTACTTTTATTTGCCAGTTCTAACGAATTATTTTGAGCATTAATTTTCGACATTTTATACTCGTTTCTTGATGTCCTTAAAAATAAAGGAAAAGACAAATCGACACCCCATTTGTAATTATTTTGGGAATATACCGGACTGTATGAATCCGGATTATATGAAAGCATATTATAATTAACGTTCAACTTAGGTTTAATCATTTCACGCTTTAACTTATTATCTATCTCTAAAACATTTTGTAATGAGTTATATTTTGTAATGACAGGATTATTAACTGAATCCTCATAAAGTCGTTTTGCCAAACTATTCTTAGCTTTGTTATAATAAGTATCCAAACTATCTAATGACTGATATAAAGTAATGTTAGACGGACTGTTATTTTGCCAGTTAAAAGAAGCTAAATCATTACTTTGTTTTTGATTTTCGATTTGAGCATTTTGAAAATCCAATAATCGGGTCTGATAAAAAATAGCAGCTTCAATTGTATCAACTGCTGCTCGTTCTCCAATATCAGCTAAAGACTCAATACCAACTAATCTTTGACGTGCTAAATTCAAGAAATAATTATTTAAGGAAACCTGTTTTAAACTAAACAGCCAATCAAAATACTTTAAAGAAGACTCAAATAATAATCCATTTAACTGAACGTTTTTTTCAGCTGAATAATACCCTAAATATTCTTTTGATTTCATTACCTCAGCTCTTCTGTAATCTATAACTAAACCCTGAAGTAAACCAACTTCTAAGCCAACATAAGGCAGACCATAAGACGAGGTGTAATGTTCAGGATTAACATTAGATCCTACTCCATATTCATATCCAAATTTTAAATTTTGAGCCGTAAATAAAGGGATTTTTAC
>JAEUTR010000208.1 GCA_016787365.1 Bacteroidia bacterium | reverse complement strand
TTTTCATCACCATCATATAAAAGATACTTAGACCAGGAAGACTTAATGGTAAGAACTGAAATCGACCGTCTTTTCAAAATTAATATCACTCCAGTGACTTTAAAATATAGTGAAACTGAAATAAGCAAAAAATAACTACCCATAACCGCACCTAAAACTTATGCGGGCGATATCAAAGCTCCCGATAGTTATCGGGATGCAAAAGCGGCAGAAACTTTAATAATTTTTACTTTGCAATTGCATAGCAACATAGTATCTTTGTCAGTAATATTTCGGTAGAAGAATGTTTCAAGCCGCTCAGCCACTAGCCGCAAATCATTATAAGTAATAAGAGCATACGGACATCATGAATAAAATCATATTTTTAATTTTGTTTGGGTTCAATCTCACCTATGGGCAAAATCATAAAGTGACAAATGAAATTGATTCAATTACATCAAAGTGGGATTACAAAGTTTATCCAGACACCCAAAAATTAAAAATCATAGACTACTATCCAGCATATGCTCTTTGCGGACGAGTATACATGAATGCAATGGCAATATGTTTTAACATTCGAGGCGAAACAATTAGAGTAATAGAAACTTGTCCTGGCCCAAAAGAATTTAAGAATGGTGAAATTGTATTCTTTTACCCAAATTCTATAATTCCCAAAGACAAAAATCCACATTTAGTTAATATTGACGGAGAACTTAATCCAGCTTTAAAAAGGTCTAGCAAAGTTACAATAACAACCTACGGACAACTTAAGTCTCAATAATCTGTAATATATGCATGACACGAAAGCTAGGCCCAACTAAGAGGCACTTAAAGCCTATAACCTACCAGTAATGAGAGCAGACACCAAACAGATGCTGATAGAAATAACAGCAATCTGAAAAATTATGTAACTTGCTCTAAATTAATGAGCTTTGTTACATACATACCGGTTGATGTTTTAAAACCATTTGTAAAGTCTTTTGTCATCAGCAAAAACAAAAAGGCAGGTTCCTATAAAGTACTTCCCGGAACAAGCATTGTTATGGGATTTCAATATTCCGGTAAACTTTCTTATTCTGATGAACAAAAAAATGTGCCTTTAAGCACCATGGGCATAACAGGATTAATGAATACATACCGTATGTTTCACAATACGGATGATACAGGTACAGTATTAGTTATGTTTTCGGAAACCGGCGCAGCAGCTTTTTTTAAGCAACCTATGCACGAAATTTTTGGGCAAAGCCTGGCATTAGATGATTTAATACTGAGTTCGCAAATGGATGTGGTGGCACAACAATTAAATGATGCCATAACAGATGTTGAAAAAATACAGGTAGTTGAACATTTTTTAATTTCCCGGTTAAATTTTCAGGCACACGATGAGCTGGTTCACTTAGCCGTTAATTTTATAAAACAAACTCACGGTACAATTAAAATAGCATCACTTGCCCAAAAATTAAACATTAGTCAAAGCCGTTTCGAAAAACGATTCAGAGCCGTTGTTGGAACATCGCCCAAAAAATTTGCAGCCATATCCCGTTTAAAATATATTACAGATGTTTCTGTTTCCAAAAATACATTAACACAACTGGGTTTAGATGCCGGATATTTTGATCAGGCACATTTTATTAAAGATTTTAAATCCTATACAGGTGAAACTCCCGAACAATTTTTTAAGAAAA
>JAEUTR010000191.1 GCA_016787365.1 Bacteroidia bacterium | reverse complement strand
TTAAAAAAGGTATTTTTTCTGGTAAAATCAGGATTGTTACAAACGGTAAACCATAAAAAAAGCCGTTTGTTTTTCACAAACGGCTTTTTTTCAAATGTTAAAATTTGTCTACTTTCCAGCCTTAATTTTATCATTCATTTCTTTTCCTTTAGCTTCATTTCCTGTTTTATAATACAAAGTTCTTAATGCCGACATGGTTGTAGAATCATTAGGTTTTATATCAAGTGCCTGCTCTAAATACGGAATTGCTTTCTTATAATATTCTATGCTTTTGGCTTCATATTGTTTCTGATTTTTAGCTAAATCAGTAATGGTTGCCTTTTCCATGGATTTACTGTAAAGTGTATTTCCGTAATTATTATACAATGCTCCTAAGTTATAAAGCGTATTGAAATAACTTTCCTGACTGGAAGGTTTCAAATCAACTGCTTTTTGGTAATGTTCTGCTGATTTTAATACCAAATCTTCATAATCAGCAGGTTTAGTAGTATCTTTTCCGCTTTTACCTTTAGGATTTGCTAAATTATCATAAACTGTACCTATAGCATAATGTAGTATTGCATTATTTGGTTCTTTTTCGATAGCTGCTTTTAAATTAGCCAACGCTTTATCCTGCTCACCTTTTTGTAAAAAAATCTCTGTTTCTTTATTCATTAAGTAAACATCATTTGGAAACTGTGTTCTGCCTAATCGTAAATATTCCATAGCTACATCTGTTTCGCTTTGAGCTATTTTTAATTCATAAATTGCCTGATAATTATATGGAGAAGCAATGCCTATGTCGATCATCTTTTTATTGTAATCAAATATTTTTGTTTGATTTTTAGCTTTTTGAGCACACACACAAGCATTATAAAAATTAGAGGTATCTTTTTTACCTGTCATCATCGTATTGGATATAGCCAATGCTTCAAAAAAATCAGCAGCTTCATCAAACTTTTTCACTTTATATTTACCTGTTGCTAAATTTGCCTGATACACCTGAATTTGACTAATAGCTGTAAATAATTTTCCATCTTCTTCCGAATCGGTTTCTCCTTTAGCAATTTTTTCAAACTTCTTAGAATCCAATTCCTGAATTTTTACTAAACTTTTATTTGCTTCTTCAAACTCAGTAGTAGATGCATTACCATATGCTAACTGCATTCTTTCATTTTTATCAGCTACAGTTGCTACAAGTTTTTTTTCTTCTTCTTTTAAATTAACCGCAAACAAATTCGTGTAAATTCTACATCTGTACATGTATGTTTTCACCTGATTTTTAGTTTCTTCGTTAGCTGTTGCTAAATCAATATTTTCTTTAGCCTTTTGTAAGTAAGAAATATCCGGATTATCATTTAACGTAGATTCGTAATCACTTAAGGCTCTCCAAGCTCCCTGAACTTTATTTTTTTGTGAAAAAACAGTTAAAGGTAAAATCGCTAAAATTATTATATGTGCTATTTTCATTTGATATATTTATTGTATGTGCCAGAAAATATTATTTATACTTAGCTGCTTTTTCTGTTTCGCCTAATCTTGTAAACAGTCTGAAAAGTTGTTGTTTAGTTGCTTTATCAGGAGATACTTCATAGGACTTTTCAAAATTAACTACTGCTTTCTTAAAATATTCATTCGCTTTCTCTTCGTATTCTTTAGCTTTGGCTGTTTCTTTTGGAGGAAGGTCGCCTAATTTTGCATTCCACTCGTTTCCTGTATTAAAATACATTACGCCTAAGTTATAGTTAGCCAAATCATAGTCAGGTTTAATCTCTAACGCTTTTAAATACTCTGCTTCTGCTTTATCATTTTCATTTGTTTTTTGATAGATTGTTGCTAAAATAGCATGTAATATTTCATTATCAGGAGATAATTCAATAGCATTGGTTAATTTATCTTTTAATTCATTGG
>JAEUTR010000189.1 GCA_016787365.1 Bacteroidia bacterium | reverse complement strand
AGTTGAGATTAATAAAAAAGTTTTTTTCATATAATATTGATTAACGTACGATTAATTTCCAGTTGGATAGTTTATATTTTTTAAATAAAATAAAAAAGCAGATTGAGGCCATTATCAGCCATACAAAAAATTCTCCTCCTGGATTTTCTACGTTCGTATAAAATATAGCATCAGTTTGTAACACAGAGTTTTTGGAGCAAACCAGCAAACTTGAAAATAAATTATTGGCACAATGTATTCCCATGGCTAATTCCGATCCTTCATCCAGTAAGGTTAATATTCCTAAAAAGATTCCAAAAAAGATGTAATAAGGCATCATAATTAATAATCCATGAGCTTGAGCTTCTGGATTTTGAGCATGCATAAGTCCAAATAATACAGATGTGATAATTAATGGTGCAATTCCGTTTTTAAATGCCAATGCAAATCCCTGCATTAAATAACCTCTAAATATTAACTCTTCGGTGGCTGTTTGAATAGGAATGAAAATTACAGATACAATCAACAAAACAATAAATTGATTAGCGTTAAAACGAACTTCAATATCTTCGGGTGACATCAGATAGGAAGCAATAGTTAAAATAGTTATTAAAACTCCCCAGATACCAAACGAAAAGAAATAACGTTTCCATCTTATTTTTTCGAATCCGGTAATGATAGATGTAAATGATTTTTGCTGAATATATTTAAGCGCTATCCATAAAAACAGCATTGTAAATACAAACATCCCCATCATTAAGGCTAATAAAAGAGATTTATTGATTCCTATTTTTTCGGGATTAAATAAAATGTTAGGGTTTTGTGCTATTTCAGACATTGTGATGCCATTACTCATGGCTGCGCTCATCAATGGTACCATCATAATTAACTGAAATGTTAAATATCCGGCAAAAGCCATAATGATTCCTAATAAATAACGCCAGAAATCATTTTTTCCGGTTACATAACCTTTTAATAAAAACAAATTACTAAAAGGGAACGGGTTTGCACTTTTATTTTCAATATTTTCCTGTAATTCCATATCATACAAAATTATCATTTTTACACAGTTTTTGGGATTTTATACATAAAAGGTTTATTGCCCAATCTGTCGGTTTTTTTTAATCTTAATTGTTTTAGTAAAAGAGGAGTTTCATGACAAAAAACATATTTTAGTGATAGATTATTAAAATTATATTTGTGTTATGAATTCATTTAAGATTGGTATCATTACCTTATTTATTATTTCTTTTTTTATTTCCTGCGGAAGTGAGCATTCAAAAAATCATGAAAAACAATTAAAAGAACCTTCCAGTATTGAGGAATTAGGAGAATTGTTGTTTTTTGATTCGATTTTATCAAGAGGTGAACAGGTAAGTTGTGCATCATGTCATAAGCCTGAATTTGCGTTTGCCGATAATGTACCTGTTAGTTTTGGAGTAGATAGTTTAAAAGGTGAAAGAAATACTCCCAGTGCCATGAATCAATCTGCCCGCAGTTTTCAGTTTTGGGACGGAAGAATGGAAACTCTTGAAGAACAAGCTGCCGGTCCGATTGAAAATCCTGTAGAAATGGATATCCCTTTATCTTATGCAGTTGAAAAATTAAACAAACATTCGCAATACCGTCAGTTTTTTATTAAAATTTTTGGGCATCCGGCCGATAAAAAATCTGTAACAGATGCTATTGCCGCCTTTGAAAGAACTCTGGAAA
>JAEUTR010000179.1 GCA_016787365.1 Bacteroidia bacterium | reverse complement strand
TCCGACCTAAAATTCCTGAAACTCCTTCTCCACAATCTTTGCAAACCAAAAAGCCATAGACAAACCCAGTAACTGGAAACGAAAAGAGTAATCCTATTCCAGATGATAATATTAATTTTTCCGTCTTGATTATGTTTTTTTTCATTAATTTCCGGTTTATTCTTTGATTTTTGACACTCGCTTTAGATTTATGAGTCTGTGTTATGATAGCTACTAACTAGTTTATATGCTTAGTCTTTTTTTTTGTTTATACCCCTATTCTGAGAAGATTTACTTCGTTTTAATTTTGATATACAAAAATAGAACTTAAATATATAAATCATCAAATAGGTTTTTGCATTGACTAATTTACGGGAGCCGATGGTTAACAGATTTGCGATGGGCGGAATTATCACTCAAATGTATCCATTGAATCTTGAATTTCCAAGCGACCGAGATCTTTCTGGAGACCTCCAATGCCTGCGTTGAGCATAACCGCTGTTAACCGCAGTTTATATAATTTCATTTACGCCATTATCTTTTAGTAATACATTTTCACTTGATTCATACAATGAAGATGCAGCTTTGTTAATTTTATCAACCGATACTTTTTTCCATTGATTAAAATCAGAGATGAAATCGGAATTGAATATACGTTTTGATAGATTTTGAATCAAAACATAATTTGCATAGGGATGGGAATTTCCCCTATCTGCCTTGTTCGCTTCTGACATAAATTCTGAAATTCGGTCATATATAGTTTCTTCAGTACAATACATCAATTCAATTACCTTAGACCTGTATTCCAAATCAGTAGCGCTTAAGTTTGGGTGATTATTTAAATCAGCAAAATGTGAGCTTTCGTGTTTTAAATAAGAGACTTCAAATTTCTCCGAATTTAAATCATAAGTACCTTTATTACAGTATAGCGTAGCCGATTCTTTTATAGCCCATCCACCCACTTGAGAATCACCAATAGTTGCAAAATCGTCATATCCGTTTATGTGATAGCTTTCAATAAACACAACAGTAGTTTCCAAAGTGTCTTTTGGTAAAATAACTTCATATTTATTAATGCTTTCCCTATCCAAAATAAATATTTATTGAAAACCATTTCGTAATTTAAAATCTACTTTAAATCCTTCTTTTTCAATTATATTTTTCAAAACAGAGTCGTCTCTAATATTCATGCGTAAGCTATCTTTTGAAAGATTTGTTAACTTATTGGATATTATATAGTCAGTGATGTTATTATACAGCACAGAGTCGGTTCTGTTTTCTGGCAATGGTTTCATCAGTTCCACTCGCCAATATTCACGGTAAATATTTGAAATATCGTTTACTATTTTATTTCCAGAAGTATTTTCAAACACTTCATCTTTTGAAATAAAACGAGAGTACATTTTTTTCTTCCATCTTTGATAAATAAAATTAACTATCGGATTTGAGAAACTTTTATTTTCATTTATTTTAACAAAAACAGTACTTAAATCTCCATTTGCTGCTAATGAAATCATTTCTCGATAACGTTGTCTATCGTTGTCAAGATTGTAGCTTCCATAAAAGAATAGAGCAATCAATATTGAGAAGCTAATAAGTATAATGTTCCTTGTTTTTTTATTCATATCGTTTAATTGTGGCTAATGTTTGCAGCTTGGCGATGTGGCGAATTTTGAATCACAAATGTTCAATCGGAGAACTGCTGTTGAATTTTGCAGTTCATCTGCCTAAGGCAGACATACTCCCCCGCTTTTGCAAAAAGGCTGATAGCGGTTCGGTTTTTTTCTATTTGTTCCATTTTGGTAATTTTCCCGTTTGTTCAACAAAGTCTTTTAGCATATCAACTTGTTCTTTTTTTGGGGCGTCTTTGCCATTTGTTACATACCAATAAACGTCAAGAGCGTCTGTTTTGTCTTTTAATGTTTGATTAGTCCAACCAACTTTTCTCGGATTTTTATCAAAGTGAAGTCCATTTACTATTTCGTTGTAAAGTCCACCCGAATTGGAAAAACCTATGTAAACTAAATTTATTTTTCCGTTTCGTAGTTCCAAAACTTTAAAAACACCCTCCTTATCTTTCGGTGCATTACAAACTTTTTCCAAGTCGTGGTAAGGTGTAAAAAAGAAATGGTCGTTGTCTGTATATGTTATAGGCTCTTGAAACATTTTCAGGTTGTTATTTTTTCTGTCAAAGGTATAACTTAATAATTCATCTTCATAGCCCCAAACTTGTCCGTGTTTTGGATTGCCATTTTTAGAAAGTTTGCCCACATAGAAAACGTTGTTTTTATTTGTTATTAAAGTGTCAAAGGTTGTTTGTTTAAGCTGTTCATATTCTTTGTAAAGTCCTTTTGGGTGGTCGCCCCACGCAATAATTACGTTTTTGTGTTTTGAAGTCAA
>JAEUTR010000157.1 GCA_016787365.1 Bacteroidia bacterium | reverse complement strand
ATTTAAAATTAATGTCAAATAAAATTACCTTTGTTTCTCTATTGTTGTTAAGTCTGTGTTTTATATCCTGTAAAAAACAATATTCTTGTCAATGTGCCACAACCATTCAATCGCCCGGATATTATCCCTACACCGTTTCTTCATTACAAAAAATAGATACAAAAACTACTAAAAAAAGAGCGGAAACAATTTGTTCTCATTCCGAGAAACAATTGCAAAAAAATACGATTAATTATAAAAATGGATCAGAAACTGTAACCACTTCATGCGCTCTTAAATAAAATGAAAACAATATTATTCCATACAATTGCCTTATTATCTATTATTCTTGTTTCTTGTAATAAAGATTACTCTTGTAAGTGCACCACTACTCTCTCTCAAGAAGGGTATTATCCTAAAAAAACGGAAACAATAGAGGGGCTTAAAAAAAATACATCCAAGAAAAAAGCCATTCATATTTGCAAAAATACTCAAGCTCAAATGCAGGCTAATACCCGTTTGTTATTTCCTGATTATATTGATGTAGCCACAAAGTGTGAATTAAAAGATTATTAAAATCTACAACTTTAATCTTAATAAAGAAGCCCGAACTTAAAAAATCAGTTCGGGCTTCTTTATTATTTCTTTTATTAAGTTACGTTATTACTCTTTTTCTGTATCTGGTCCTGTTTGACCTAAAGCTTTACGTTCTTCGTTCTTTTTAAATGTTTTATTCAAATAGTATAGATTTTTCTCATCGTGCCCTACTCGTTTAATCATATCAATTAATTCATTCACTCCTTTTTCCGACTGTTGTTGCTCCAATACAAATGCTTCTAGAAATTTAAAAGTTGCAAAATCGTTTTCCTCATAAGATAATTTTGCTAATTTATTAATAGCAATAGTTACCTCATGTTCTAAATCAAATACATATTGAAATACATCTAACAAGTTTTTTAATTTAACAGATGTATCTTTTAAAGGTTTAATATGCGCCGAACCTCCATAAGTATTAAGGTACTTATATAATTCCAGCATATGATTACGTTCATCATTACTTGCATTATAAAAATATTCTGCAATGCCATCTAAATTTTTTTCTTCACACCATGTAGCTAAAGTTAAATAAGCATTTGAAGCATATGCTTCCTTTTGAATTTGCTCATTAAGAGCATTTTTTATTTTATTGGATAACATTCGTTTTAAATTTTAGTTATAATACACAATATTACAAATTTTATAGAAAATAATAACTACTACATCATTTTAAATATATTTTTATGGAAAATTATAGCCACATCGTCTTACATACAAATGAATATCCAAAAAATATATGTAATTATTGTTTTGTTATGCTTTTCATCTATAATAAAAGCACAGCAAACCGTTACTATTTATGGCAAAGTAAAAGATCAAACAACTGACAATGCTTTACAACATGTAATTGTTCAATTACAAAATTCAAATTACGGAACAACAACTTCCAAAAATGGCAACTTCAGCCTCACTATTCCCTTAAAAGACCATGTATCCGTATTATTTAAACTATTAGGATATACAAATAGTGTAAAAGAAATTGATATTGAAAAAGGACAGGATTCAGTATATATTCTAATGTTATTATCACAATCCTATTCAATGATAGATTCTGTTTCTATATATGGCTCATTAAAACCAGACACTTTGTTTGGCGCTCCAAATTACAGCGTTTACGATTTTGATTTTTATGAAGACAAATTTATTTTGCTAACCGCCGAAAAAACTCTGGAAAAAGCAGAAATAAAATTAACTGATATGAATGGAAAAATACTTACAACCTATTTTGTACCAAAAGAAGGTGGTGAGGCTAAAGAATTTTATCATGATTATATGGGTTATACCAATTTAATATGTAAAAACTATATTTACCGCATTAAAATCTATCATGATAGATTTTTACTTATTCCTTTATCTGTTAATGATGTTAATGCATTTATTAAACCCATTATAGATACCATAAACGGGAAAATCATTTTTTCGGATTACTGGAAAGATTACCCAATGTTTAATTATTTCAGCTATAATGATAAAGACAGTATTAAACAACAGCTTCTTACTATAGAAGACAAAGAATTAATGCATGCTTATAATTTTGAATATTATTCATTAAAACCTCAAGAAAAATTAGAAGCCAGAAGTTTAGCTAGAGAATTGAAAACTGACAAGCATGTGATTGCAGCATTAATGAGTGGTTTTACAAAAAGCATGTTTTATGAACCTCTGTATGCGCCTTTATACATCATAAAGGATACTATCTGTGTATTTGATCATTACAAAAACAAACTATATCACCTAAATAAAAATGGGGCAAAAATAGATTCTGTGACGATTGATTATAATCACCCAAAAAACTGGAAAGAATGGAAGAATAAAATGTTGAAAGACGATACTGAGAATTTAATTTATGCAGTATATGAAAAAAACGGACACAAGTATATTAAACATATAAATTCTAAAACCGGAAAAGATGAAGGAAAATATTCTTTACAATTTCATAGTGCTGATAAATTGAAAATACACAATGGTTATGTTTATTATATTTACCGACCTTATGAAAGTACTCAGGAAAAATTTCTGTATCGGGAATTTATTAAACTGAAGTAAAACTAATTTCTTTTTTTATTGGTTTTTTATTTGCATTTTCGTTAGCTATAAATAACTACTGATGACAACCCTGAAAACACCTATCTTAACTTTGGTATTGAGTGCTGTTTCGGCTGTTATTCAAACGATTTTAGTTTCGTTTATAGCTTATAAAATTTCCGGTCTTTTTGATTTAGCGATAACATTACTTTCTTTCTTTATCTCTTTCATTGTTAGTTTTTTTGTCATATACTTCCTTTATAATACCATTATTTTTGAAAAAATAGATAAACTCTATTTACTTGTAAAATCCCAACAACCTAAAGAAATTCCTAATACCGAATTTCAATTGGATGAAGTAGATTCAATTGAAAGATTAGAGGATGAAATAAAAAAACTAGCTCAGGAAAGACATAAAGAATCTGAACAAACCCGTAATCTGGACAGCTATAGAAAAGAATTTTTAGGTAATGTGTCACACGAATTAAAAACTCCTATTTTTAATATTCAGGGCTATATATCAACACTAATTGACGGTGGAATTAATGATCCGACAATAAATATTGAATATTTAAAACGTGCGGATAAAAGTGTTGATCGAATGATTCAGATTATAGATGATTTGGAAACAATTTCTCAATTAGAAGTTGGTACTTTGGAGCTTGAACTCGAAAAATATGACATTGCTCAACAGGTAAAAGATGTTATTGAAGCTCTTGAATTTCAGGCAAGTAAAAAAGGAATTAAGTTTCAGTTATCAAAAAAATATGATAAGGCTATTTTTGTAAAAGCCGATAAATTCAGAATTAGACAGGTATTAGTAAACCTAATTACCAATAGTATTAAATATGGTAAGGATAATGGAAAAACAACTATATCTATTAATTTATTTGATGAACAAGTGATTATAGAAATTAAAGATAATGGTATTGGTATCGCCGAAAAACATTTACCCAGATTATTTGAACGTTTTTACAGAGTTGATAAAGGCAGAAGCAGAGAGCAAGGTGGAACCGGTTTGGGATTAGCCATTGTAAAACACATTATCGAAGCTCACGGAGAAACTATTGATGTAATTAGTACTATTAATGAAGGTACTGCTATTTCATTTACGTTAAAACGAAGTAATTAATCTGTTACTGAGATACAATTTTCATTTCAACTCTTCTGTTCTGCTGCATTCCTTTCAAATCAGGTTTACCATTTGGCAATGTATTTGGAGCAATCGGAGCGGTTTCTCCATAACCTTTAGCAACTAAGTTTTTCTTGTTTATT
>JAEUTR010000132.1 GCA_016787365.1 Bacteroidia bacterium | reverse complement strand
TTGACTTCTTGTTAAGAAAGAAATTGTATATAATAATACGAAGAAAAAAACTCTCATTTTTTATATAATTTATTATTATCTAAATTAGGAGTATTTTTGAATTTTGAATTTATTTTAACATTTGTTTTTATGATTTTTGTTAAAAATTGAGGTTTTTAAATTGATTTTTTAGAGATAATATGTATTATATATTGATATTTATTGTAATTTTTACGAAAATTATGGCATGATGTATTGTAATTTATGAGTATTAAAAATATGTTTATATATAGTTAGTAACGTTTTTTTTGGATTTTAAAAAGTACAAAAATCAGTTTAAAATAATATTCCTAATTTATTAAACAGAATATTATTATTGTTTTTTACTTTAAATGCACGTGCGATATTGTAAACTTAGTTAAGCAAATTTGCTTTTAGTTGGATAAAGCTAAAATTTTAATTTAGCCCTCAAGGTTACAGCTGTAATAACTGAGGTAATTGTTCCCAAAAATAAATTTTTAAAAACAATACTCGTACATTCTTTAAAAAGAGTAACCTGTTCTATTTCTTTTTGAATTAAGCCAGGGATTTCGGCTTCAGTAATTTTTAAGTTCCCGTTTGCTATTTGTTTTTTAGCCAAATCAAAACCATAAGTTTGTATAAAATTAATTTTGTAAGCTTTAAAATCCAATTCAAAAAAAATGATTTGAAAAACCACCAATATAATTGTACTAAACACAATAAATTTTAAACCTTCCTTAACGGCATTTTTACCGCCAATATTTCCCTGATACATTGTTTTTTTTGCATATAACATTGCCATTATACAGAAAGGGACAATTAAAAGCCATCCTATAATTGTAATTTTGTTAATATGGTTAATGTATCCTCCATAAAAAGTAACGCAAGTGGCAATAATAACTAAAGAGCTATAGATTGAAGGATATATAAAAGATTTAGAATTCATATAAAATAAGATACAAGTATTTATAAAGTTTATCAGGCTTCATCGTTACCTGAACTGATTCATAAATGATTAAGTAAGCATTAAGTAAATTATCTGTTCATCCCAATTAAAAACTCTTCGTTCGAACGGGTTTTACTTAATTGGTTTAATAAAAATTCCATGGCTTCAACAGGGTTCATATCAGATAAGTGTTTTCTTAAAACCCATAAACGTTGTAGCGTTTCTTTATCTAATAATAAATCATCTCTACGTGTTGAAGATGAAGATAAATCAACTGCCGGGAAAATACGACGGTTAGCAATTTTTCTGTCTAATTGTAATTCCATATTACCGGTTCCTTTAAATTCTTCAAAGATAACTTCATCCATTTTAGAACCGGTTTCCGTTAATGCTGTTGCAATAATAGTTAATGAACCACCATTCTCAATCTTACGAGCAGCACCAAAGAAACGTTTTGGTTTTTGTAATGCATTTGCCTCAACACCACCAGATAATACTTTTCCACTTGAAGGAGCAACTGTGTTATAAGCACGAGCCATACGTGTAATACTATCTAATAAGATAACTACATCATGTCCGCATTCTACCATACGTTTAGCTTTCTCTAAAACAATGTTGGCAATTTTCACGTGTTTTTCAGCCGGTTCATCAAAAGTTGATGATACTACTTCTGCTTTTACGCTACGAGCCATATCAGTAACCTCTTCTGGTCGTTCATCAATTAATAAAATAATCAAATAAACTTCCGGGTGGTTATATGCAATGGCATTTGCAATATCTTTTAATAAAACAGTTTTACCGGTTTTTGGTTGTGCTACAATTAAACCACGTTGTCCTTTACCAATAGGTGCAAACATATCAATTATACGAGTGCTGTTATTTTGTAATGGATGACCAGTTAATTTTAATTTTTCAGAAGGGAATAAAGGCGTTAAGTAATCAAACGGTACTCTATCTCTAATATAGGATGGTTCGCGACCATTAATTTCTTCTACTTTAACTAAAGGGAAAAATTTCTCACCATCTTTTGGAGGACGAATACCACCACGAACAACATCACCTGTTTTTAGTCCAAATAATTTTACTTGAGATTGTGATACATAAATATCATCCGGCGAACTTAAATAATTGTAATCCGAACTTCTTAAGAAACCATAACCATCCGGCATCATTTCTAAAACACCTTCGCCAATGGCAATGCCATCAAAATTATAATAAACGCGTTCAGGTTTTGGCTGGTGTTTTTGTTCCTGTTCCTTTATTTCCTTACTATCACTCATTTCCATGCCATCCGGCGTTTGAGGTTTTTCTTCAGGTTCAATATTGATAGCTAAATCATTATTTACAACAGGTTTTGATTCTGTTGGTTCATTTGTTGAAGGATTAGTATTGTTATGATTATGTTGAGGTTTTGAATGATTGTGAATGGGTACTTTACGAACCTGCTCTTCTTTTCTTTCAGGCATAACCTGACGAACTGGACGTTCAGTATGAACTTTCTCAGTATAATTTTTTTCAGCTACAGGTTTTACTTCAACTTCCTTTATAACAGGCGCTTCTTCAAATAACGTTTTTGCAACTTTCGTTTCACCTTCAACAGGTTTTTGAATACGAGGCTTTTTTACTTTTGTTTCTATAGTCTTTTCTGTTTTTTCAGCTTTTTCTATATCTTTTTTAGGAAATTGCTCCACTAATTTGGTTGCTAATTCTTGGTTAGCAGCTTGAGCGTCAATTATTTTCATTACCATGTCGGGTTTTGTTAATCCTTTCACGTCAATACCAAATTGTTTACAAATGTCTTTTAGCTGAGGTAAAGCTCTGCTAGTTAAATCTAATACTTCAAACATAGTTATGTTTAATATGGGGAATAATAATTAAAAAAAGAGTTTTGTTATTTTAATGTTTTTTTGTGATTTCAGAACTACAGGAAAATGTAGTATCTCATTACGATGATACAAGTATAAGCATTAATTTTATAATACAAAATAATTTGAAAATAAATTTTACACCTAAAAAGGTGTGATTTTTATTAAAAAAAATACCTTTGTTGTATGAGTAAGTTTTTAATAGTTGGGTTAGGAAATATTGGCGATGAATATGCTAATACCCGCCACAATATTGGCTTTGACGTGTTAGATTATTTAGCTAAAGAAAATGACTTGAAATTTAAATCAGATAGATTAGCTGATGTAGTTGAATTTAAATTTAAGGGTAAGCAATTAGTTTTAATAAAACCTACAACTTATATGAATTTAAGTGGTAAAGCCGTTAATTATTGGATGCAAGCCGAAAAAATTCCTTTAGAAAATGTATTAGTTATTGTTGATGAACTGGCATTACCCTTTGGTAAAATTCGCTTAGGTCCTAAAGGAAGCGATGGAGGACATAATGGATTAAAAAACATTCAGGAAATATTAAATACAAATCAATATCCCCGTTTACGTTTTGGTATTAGTAATGAATTTAATAAAGGAAGTCAAGTAAATTATGTGTTAGGTAAGTGGAGCGATGAAGAGAAAAAAACATTGAATGATCGAATAAAAATTGCAGCAGACGCCGTGAAAGCCTTTGCATTTATTGGTTTAGCAAGATGTATGAATGAATTTAATACGAAGTAGGAAATTTAACCGCAAAGGCGCAAAGTTTTTTGCAGAGACCGCAAAAGAATAAATCAATGATGGTTTTAAAGCTATCTCATAACTTACTCTTTTCACTCTTAACTAAATTTCGTAGCGTGCAAGAGGAGCTATTTCTAATCCGCAAAATTCTTGTTCTAAAAACTTGTAGTAACCAGTAATAGCAATCATAGCGGCATTATCTGTGCAATATTCAAATTTAGGAATGTAGGTTTGCCATTGATGTTTGTTCCCTAATAATTCTAATTCAGATCTTAATCCCGAATTTGCAGAAACTCCCCCGGCAATAGTAATTTGTTTGATATTGGTTTCTTTACTAACTGTCAACAAGTTTTTTAATAAATATTTTATTAAATGAGCTTGATAAGAAGCGCAAATATCGTTGAGGTTTTCTTCAATAAAATTGGCATTTAATTTTGTTTGCTCCTGAATAAAATATAAAAAAGCAGTTTTTACGCCACTAAAACTATAGTTGTTAGTTTTAAGTTGAGGCGTAGGGAATTTGTATTTTGTGGCATCTCCCAATTTTGCATATTTATCAATTAGTGGTCCACCGGGGTAGGGAAGTCCTAATATTTTAGCGGCTTTATCAAAAGCTTCTCCAACCGCATCATCTTCTGTTTCTGCTAATAATTCAAAACTTAAATGATCTGTGATTTTTACAATTTGAGTATGCCCACCACTAACGGTTAAACATAAAAAAGGAAAACTAGGTTGTTTAATGTTTTGATTTTCTTCTTGAATGAAATGAGCTAAAATATGTCCTTGCAT
This sequence comes from Bacteroidia bacterium, assembly GCA_016787365.1. Taxonomy (GTDB): domain Bacteria; phylum Bacteroidota; class Bacteroidia; order B-17B0; family Aurantibacillaceae; genus UBA4416. The sequence goes on along the minus strand of JAEUTR010000132.1, from coordinate 711 downwards.
ATGATTTACCTCTACTAATGGAATATTTAATGCAAGGGACAATGATTTAGCAAAAGATAAACCTACCAGTAAACTTCCACTTAATCCTGGCCCTCTGGTTACCGCAACAGCACTAATCTGAGAAAGTGTAACATTTGCTTTTTTTAATGCGGCAGTTAAAACAGGAACTATGTTTTTTTGATGATCTCTGCTTGCTAATTCAGGAATAACACCACCATATTGTTCATGAATACTTTGATTAGCTGTACAATTTGATAATAAAACACCATTTTTTAAAATAGCGCACGATGTATCATCACAACTTGATTCAATACCTAAAATAATGATGTCTTTATTTTCAACGTTTTTGTGTGCCATTTATCTTAACCATCCACTCAATAACTTAGGCTATATTAACGTTTTAGATTTAGGTTATTTCGTTATTTTTATATCCTATGAGTTGGTGGCGTAAAATTACAAGAATATTATGGAAAACAGTGTTGTTTTCTGTGCTATTTCTTTTGAGTTTTACGGTAATTGCATTTATAGGTTTTCAAACAGAAACTTTTCAAACCTGGGCGGCTCAAAAATTAACGAAATATCTGAGTGCAGAACTAGGAACGGTTATTACCATTGATAAAGTAGAAATCTCATTTGTAAAAAATGTAACGCTTCAAGGAGTTTTTGTAAGTGATAAACATAAGGATACTTTGATTTATGGAAAAAACATAA
>JAEUTR010000125.1 GCA_016787365.1 Bacteroidia bacterium | reverse complement strand
ATATCACGGATGTCGTCAATTCTTTATGCGAAAAAATGATTTTCCGTCACCCACATATTTATAGTGATGTGAAAGTGGCTAATGCAGAAGAAGTAACTACTAACTGGGAAAAATTAAAACAAAAAGAAGGAAACAAAGGCGCTTTATCCGGAGTGCCAAACAGTATGCCTTCGTTATTGAAAGCATTGCGTATACAAGATAAAGCCAGAGCGATTGGTTTTGATTGGGAAGATCCAAATCAGGTATGGGAAAAAGTGCAAGAGGAATTGGCAGAGCTGCAAGTAGAAGTAGCTTCTATGCATTCAGCTAAAGATGAAGAATCGAAAAGTAAAATCCATTATAAGTTAGAATCTGAATTAGGTGATGTATTATTTGCTTTGATTAATTACGCTAGATTTTTAAATATCAATTCGGAAGATGCTTTAGAGAAAACAAATAAAAAATTCATCTCTCGTTTTAATTATATGGAGCAAAAAATTTTGGCACAAGGCAAAGCTTTAGCTGATTGCTCTTTAGCTGAAATGGATGTGTTTTGGAACGAAGCAAAAAAAATGGAACATTAACTAAATACCTTGTCAGGCTGAGCGGAGTCGAAGCCACTCATTAACCCTTCGACTCCGCTCAGGGTGACATAGCACTATGACAAAAACAAAAAATGTCGCTACTAAATAACATAGGCAACTATTTACTTTCTTCAAAAGAAAGCGCTAAAGGCAATAAGCAGTTTTTAAATTGGAGTCAATTATCCAATATCTTGATAATTGCCTATGATAATCAATTGAGCAATGTGGTTGATTTTATAAACGCTTGTAAAAAGGATAATATTAAGGTTCATGTGGCGGTGATTTTTGATGGCAAGCCAGAGCAATCTCCAAAACCAAATTTTGACCACACCATATTAGATAAAAAGCAATTTAATTTTTTTGGATTGCCAACAGATCAGGCTATTCAAACATTGAGTTTAAAGCCAATTGACGCGCTCATTAATTTGGGTGATTCGGAACAAATCAAAGCCTTGGCATTAAGTAAATTGGTGTCGGCAAAATGCAAAATCAGTCATTTTCAAAATCCTATTTTTGATATTAGTATTGATGGAGACAAAACAAACAATACCTCTCAATTCTTAGAGCAAGTAATTGTATATTTACACATGATTAAAACAACCTAATAAATAATGGCAAAAGCAATAAATTTTACAGGAACTGGTGTAGCAATCGTTACGCCATTCACAACAAAAGGAGAAGTAGATTTTCCTGCATTAACAAAATTAGTAGAACATATTATAAAGGGTAGAGTAGAGTATATTGTAGTTTTAGGAACTACTGGCGAAACTGCGACTTTATCAAAAGAAGAGAAAAAGCAAGTTATTGCTCATATTGTAAAAACCACCAAAAAACGAGTGCCATTGGTATTAGGCGTTGGTGGCAATAACACAGCAGAACTTGTAGAACAACTAAAGAAAGACGATTTATCTGATTTTGATGCGATCTTATCTGTATCTCCATATTATAACAAACCATCTCAAGAAGGTATTTATCAGCATTATAAGGCAATAGCAAAAGCAAGTCCGTTGCCAATTATATTGTATAATGTACCAGGACGAACCGCTTCAAACATTACTTGGGAAACAACCATCCGTTTAGCAAAAGAATTTACAAATATCATTGCTATTAAGGAAGCCAGTGGAAACATTGAGCAATGCATGAAAATTATCAAACATCGTCCAGATAATTTTTTAATCATTAGTGGCGATGATAATTTAACTTTGCCATTAATTGCTAGTGGCGCAGATGGTGTCATTTCTGTTGTTGCTAACGCTTATCCAAAAGATTTTAGCGACATGGTTCGTCACGCTTTAGTTCATGATTTGAAAACGGCTCAAAAATTACATTATAAATTAATGGAAATCACCGAGCAATTATTTGCTGATGGAAACCCAGGTGGTGTAAAAGTTGTTTTAGCTCAAAAGAAAATAACTCAACCAACCGTTCGTTTACCATTAGTAGAACCTAATGAAGCGGTGAAAGCGAAGTTGAAAAAGATTGCGTATTAAATTATTCTGACCCGAAAAGTTTTTAAAACATTTCGGGTCTTTTAACAAATAGCCTATGTTAGAATTTTTAAAACAACCCTGGCCTTGGTACGTTGCAGGTGTTCTCATTGGATTAACAGTTCCTGCATTATTATTAATAGGAAATAAATCCTTCGGAATTTCATCGTCCTTACGCCACATATGCGCAGCATGTATTCCTGCAAACATCAAATTCTTTAAATATGATTGGAAAAAAGAATCTTGGAATTTGTTTTTTGTGGGTGGAGTGGCAATTGGAGGTATGATTGCTTCATTTGTTTTAACTAACCCTAATCCAATAGTTATTGCAGAAAGTACAAAGGAAGCTTTGGCTGCGAATAGTGTCAAAGATTTCGAACATTTACTGCCAACTGATATTTTTAGTTGGAATAGTTTGCTAACCATACGTGGTTTTATTTTTATGGTAGTAGGTGGTTTTATGGTTGGCTTTGGAACTCGTTATGCTGGTGGTTGCACAAGCGGGCACTCTATCATGGGTTTATCTAATTTGCAGTTGCCGTCATTAATTGCTACTTGCTGTTTTATGGCAGGTGGTTTTAT
>JAEUTR010000117.1 GCA_016787365.1 Bacteroidia bacterium | reverse complement strand
CATCTAAATAACAAAGAGAACCAGAATCTAAATTTTTCAAGTAACTATTAGGAATTTCATTATTCAGATAATTTAATGAATTGAAAATATCGATAACTTCAATTCCATCATATAATGCCCCCAATATACTTTCACCAGAATACTTATTCTTTATTTCGCTTAAATTTAGACTATTGTTTGCAAAATCATTTAATACATCCTTATAAACGCTCAACCTGCTATTTTTTTTTATAAAACTATTCTTAGTGAGCCATTCAATTGCAATCATGTAAGACTTGCTTATGTCAGTATAACTTAACTGTATTTCTCTATTCCATTCCATATGTTTAAACACAACATTGTTTTCAATTAGCCATCGAATTCTGCAATACTTAACTTGCAACCGATGTTTATAATTTGTAGCTGCCTGTAAGTTCAACTGCACAGGCGGCGACCTAACTTATATTTACAAACTGCTTAGAACAAAATGCTGAACGATTAATGTAAACTTAAAAACTGCACTACACTCAAACCGTTTCGGCAGTCGGTCTTGAGCGACTGGTTATAACGCATTCATACTTTGTAAAACAATATTTGATTCTTCTTTTATTTTTGTAAATAGATTAAATCCATACTGAAGTATATTACTAGTAAACTCTATTTTATGCCCATTATGATAAAGCCCAAAAAGCCCAATCATAATATGCTTCATCACCAAGAACATTTCCTCAAGTTTAATTTTAGAAGTATTTGAGAATAACCTTTCCAATTCTTCTTTTTTTGTTACCTCAGTATGACCAAAAACTTTATGCCGAATATCTCGATAATTGCTTTCATAGTCTTTGCTATATTCTTTTACAATATTCTTCAAAAATCTAAAGTCTTCTTGCGTTGGTTCATACGCATTATCAATATAATTTTGGAACTCAATATCACTTTTTAAAATGTCTATTTTACGTTTTGCAAGTTCAGCTTTAGAAAACATTTGGATATTTTCACTACATTTATTTAGAAAGGCGTTAACAGAAAGAACTTTACTTTTATTGTCGAATATCCTTCCCATACAAATAAAATATGTAGTTTGTAAAGAGTATATTATTGAGTGCCAGAAATATAAATTCTGATTCATTTTTTGTAAAAACATTTCATCTGCAACAGCCTTTTGAATAATATTATCATATACAAAATATGCACCCATAGCCTCATCTAAATTCAATTCAATCTGAGTTAACTGATCATTAAAATCAAACATAGAGCATTTACCTTTTGCGTTATAACTATTAATTATCCCACCAAAATTCTGTATAACTCTCAGGCGGTTGAAAGTTATATTTTAAAATATTCTCTGTTTTTGCTGCATTTCCTTTTTTCATAAAATTTCGCACAACTTCCTGCTATTTCTTTCCCCAATACCGCCACTTCGTTTATCTTTTCCCCATAAAATCAAAATCTGCCATATCACGGGTTAAAATTACTGACTTTAAATTTAAGAAACAATCCCCCGGTTTAATATTTTGTCCATTTTTTTGAATCAAAATAATCACAGAAATCACAAAAATCACAGTGCTGACAATGTTTTCCATATTAACTATTCAGGATTATCACCAATTCAACGAATGAGATATTTCGTCGTTCATTACATTCTCACCTCAATATGACGATTGGAGT
>JAEUTR010000071.1 GCA_016787365.1 Bacteroidia bacterium | reverse complement strand
TTTTCTTCATTAAAGCCATATTAATTTTTCTCGTCTTTTAATTATTTTTTATTTTTTTTCTGGTAATCATATAAAACGTCAATTAATTCAATTGAAGCCTGTTCCATATCGCCAACTAATTTATCAATACGAGAAATAAAGAAGTTAAAGAAGAACTGTAATAACATCGCAACCATAAGACCAAAAATTGTAGTTAATAATGCTACTGCAATACCTGTAGCAACTACTGCAGGAGACATTGTATTAGAAGCAGCTATCGCATCGAAAGCCTGAATCATACCCTGTACAGTTCCTGTAAAACCAAGCATAGGTGCAATTGAAATACAGAATGATAACCAAACCATACCTTTTTCAAGAAAGTTCATTTCTAATGAACCATAAGTCATAATTGCTTTTTCAGCAGCTTCAAGACCTTCGTCAGCTCTTAAAATACCAGCGTGGAATACTGATGCTACCGGACCTCTTGTATTCTGGCATAACTGCATAGCAGCCTGAATACCTTCATTGTTAATAGTTTCAGTTACTTTAATAACGAATTTTTTTGTGTTCTGGCTTGCTCTTAATAAAGTTACTGATTTGGCAATTGAGAATGCGATACCAATAATTAATGAAAGCAATATTGGCCACATAAAATCACCACCAGCGATGAATTTTTCCTGTAAAGTTGTTATTAAGCTTGTTTCCTGTGCTTGCGCAAAGATAAGTGATGTTAGTAACATGAGAAATAACCTCCGATATATTAAATAATATAATTTAGTGTAATCTTTTTAAATTAAAATTAAAACAAAACAACAAATAAAGCCGGATTAGAAAATTATCCAACTTTTCACTTCTAAACCCAAAAATTAATAATAAGAAATTAAATTACAAACTATTTTTTTTAATTTATTATCAAAGAACCAATATTTTTTTACTTCTTTTTCACAAAAGTTACAATTACCGGAAAGTGGTCACTATAGCCGGCTGTATATTTTTTTCCCTGATATGTTGGTAACATAGCACCATCTTTTTTCCCGCCTTTTTCTATAGCGAAATCAGGTCTCAATATTTTGCATGATGCTCTATCAATATAAAAGTTGCCTGCCAAAAATTCTTTAGTGATAATTACCTGATCAAGCATATTCCACTGTTCATTATACTTATAAGTACCTTCATTTTTCTGTGCAAATGGATAGGTAAGATTAATCATTTTTCCTGTTTCATCCGGTAATGCTCCTAAACCTTCCTGAATAGATTTATCAAGAGGAGTATCATTAAAATCCCCAACAGCAATTATTCGGGCATTTTTATTTTTTTCTTTTATTTTATCAATACGGTTTATTAGTGCACTGGCAGCCTTAATTCTTTTTAATTCTGTTTTTTCTTCTCCCCCAATTCTTGAAGGCCAATGGTTAACAAATACAAAAAATTTATCTTTACCAGCTTTTCCACCAAACAAAAGAATATCTCTGGTATTACTATTAGCTCCAACATCAACAGAAATAGCTTCCGAAGTTAGTGAATCAATTTTATTTTTATTAAAAAACAAAGCACAGTCAATTCCACGGGGATCTGCAGATTCATAATGAACAATTCCATATCCGCTAAATGCCTTAAACCTGTTTTTCAGCATTTTTAGAACTTCTATATTTTCTATTTCCTGAACAGCAAGAATATCAGGACCTTTTCCATTCTTTACTTCTTTTAATACTTTTATGAGATTGTCAATTTTTTGATTAAGTTTTTCTTCAGTCCATTCTTTTTTACTATCTGGAAGAAATTCATTATCATTTTTCTGGGGATCATCAAAACAGTCAAATAAGTTTTCAACATTCCACGTCATTAACGTAATAGTTTTTTCTTGTGCAGTGGATATAACAACAAATATCATTATTGTTATAAATCTCAAAATACTTTTCATAATTCTCTTTTTTTGTTTAATATCTTTGAAAAATAAATAATATTTTTGATTAATTATATATTG
>JAEUTR010000067.1 GCA_016787365.1 Bacteroidia bacterium | reverse complement strand
TCAAAAATTGCTGATTTAAATAGTGAGTTATCAAATAAACAAGTTGAATTTGAAGCAGAATTAAATTCTACTATTGAATCATTAACGCAATCCTATACTCAAAAGGAAAACGAGTTAAAAGCGTTTTATGAAAACGAATTATCAAATACATCTAACTCTTCGGGTTCTTTATTAAATAGCCTTAAAGCAGAATATGAAGAAAAACTAGCAAATACAGTTTTACATTCTAATACTCAAAATTCAAAATTATCTGATGATTTAAATAAAGTGATTGTGGAAAACGAACACTTTAAAGAAAAAATCAGAGAAATGGTATATTTTATTGATGAACAAAATACCAAGATTGATGAATTAACAAAAGATATTGAATTTAAAGCCGAACAAATCAGCAAACATATTGATAGTTACAATTCGTTATCCGGAGAATTTGATGCTTACAAAACATCTCAATTATCCAGTATCGATGAGCAAGTTGGCGCTTTAAATTCTAAAATATCAGAATTTGAATCTATTGTTTCTTCAAAGGATTTTTCTATCACTGAATTAACCGCTTCGGTTGAAGAAAAAATCAATCAAATAACAAGCTTAACTAATTCTTATAACGAATTACAAGATCAGTTTAATGTATTATCTGTTTCTTTTAATCTAGAAAAAGAAAATTTTGAAAACTTTAAATCTGAATTAGAAGTTTCTAACTCTCAGTTATTACAAAGTAAAGATGTAGAGTTTAATAAATTATTAGCAGAGAATACCTCTTTAATTACTGAGATTGATGCTACCTCTGATAAATTAGAAGCTACTGAAGCGGAATTACAATTAGTAAAAACTGAATTATCTGAATTAAAATCGGTAACAGAAGGTAAAGCTGCTGACTTAAAAGAAACGTTGAATAGCAAAAACTACGAAATCACTACTTTGTCTGCTAACAACATGGCCTTACAAACAGAGTTGGATTTGTTGAAAGCAGAATTAGAAGGTGTTCGTGGCGAATTAAAATCAGCTATCGAATCAAATGAAGGAAGTTTATCCTTGCAAGAAGATTTTAATTCATTAATGACTGCTAAAACTGAATTAGAAAATCAGTTATCAGAATATAAAACAACGATTGAAGGATTAAATGCTCAAGTATCTGAATTAACTGCTTCTATTTCTGGTTATCAATCAGAAATTACTAGCTTAAAATCTGCTACTAAAGCGGATGAACAAGATGCCTTTATTGACCGTTTATTTAAACAAATCGATATTTTAAGTGATGAGCGTTTGAGTTTGTTAAACGAGAAAGAAGAAATGGCAAATCAATTGTTAAAAATGAATGAAACGGTTGCTTCTATTTCGCAACATGTTGATTCTCATAATATTGACGTAACTGAATTGGATAATCACAGAAAAAATGTTATCTTAGCAGGAAGTTCTAATAATGTAAGCTCTGAAAAGACCGTTATGAAGAAACAAATTAATGAGTTGGTGCGTGAAATTGATAAATGTATAGCTCTGTTGAGTGCTTAAAAATGAAAATTAGCTTAGTTTAATGAGCGATGTAAGTGTAAAAGTAGAAATTGCCGGCGGTTTATATACGCTGAAAATTAAAAGTGAGGACGAAAGCAACGTTAAACAGGCAGTTGAATTAATAAATCAGAAAATTTCGGAGTTTGAAAGAAACTACGGAGTAAAAGATAAAAAAGATGTGATGGCCATGGTTGCTTTACAATTGGTTAGCCAGTTAGCAAAGGAAAAGAGCCAGGCCGAAAAAGAGTTAAGCACTCTAAAATTGGTGTTAGAAGATGTAGAACAAATGTTAGTTCAACATAAAGATAACATACAAAAAACAGAAGAATAAACATATAACGTCTTTAAATAGACCCTTTTTAACGCACAAATTTTGAAGAAATTCAACGTTTGTGCGTTTTTTATTAATGAAATGTTTGGATAGTCGCCCTGAACATTTGGTTAAGTAGTATAAACCATGTGCGACAAACAAAAATTATGAGTGTATTAGCCATTATATTTATTGCCGTAGCATTAATTGCCGGCGTAGTAGCGGGGTTTGTGATTGCAAACTCACGACTGAACCAAAGTAGCGTTCAGGCAAAAGAAAACTTAGTAAAAGAAGCTGAAGTAAAAGCCGAAAGCTTAAAACAAGAGAAAATTTTACAAGCAAAAGAGAAATTCTTACAATTGAAAGCCGAGCATGACAAATCGGTTAACGAACGTAACCAACAAATTGTTGTTTTAGAAAATAAAGCGAAACAACGCGAGAGCGAATTAGCTAAAAAATTAGAAGAAGCTACCAGAAAAGATAAAGAGTTAGAAAGCCAAAAAACACAATTAAACTCTCAGGTAGAACTTTATAAAAAGAAAAGCGAAGAGATTGAAAAATCGCACCGCAAACAAGTGGAGTTATTAGAAAAAGTATCCGGCTTAAGTGCAGATGAAGCGAAGGCTCAGCTAATTGAAAGCGTAAAAGCTGAGGCTAAAACCGAAGCCATGGCTTTTATTAAAGATACCATGGATGAGGCGAAGATCAATGCCAATAAAGAAGCAAAGAAAATCATTATTCAATCTATTCAACGTTTAGCTACGGAGACAGCTATTGAGAATTCAGTAACGGTTTTCCATATTGAAAGCGATGAAATTAAAGGACGTATTATTGGTCGTGAAGGACGTAATATCCGTGCTTTGGAAGCAGCTACAGGTGTAGAGGTTATTGTAGATGATACACCAGATGCCATTACATTATCTTGTTTTGATTCTATCAGAAGAGAAATTTGTCGTTTATCCTTACATCAATTAGTAACAGATGGTCGTATTCACCCGGCACGTATTGAAGAGATTGTGGAGAAAACCAAAAAGATGATTGATGAAGAAATTGTTGAAACAGGTAAACGTACTTGTATCGACTTAGGAATTCATGGTTTACATCCTGAATTAATTAGAATGGTAGGACGTATGAAATACCGTTCTTCTTACGGACAAAACTTATTACAACATAGCCGCGAGGTTGCAAACCTTTGTGCTATTATGGCCAGCGAAATGGGCTTAAATCCTAAGATAGCGAAACGTGCCGGATTATTACATGATATTGGTAAAGTACCTGATGAAGAACCAGAATTACCACATGCAATTTTGGGTATGAAGTTGGCTGAAAAATATAAAGAGAAACCAGAAGTATGTAATGCTATTGGAGCGCATCACGATGAAATTGAGATGACGACTTTATATTCTCCAATTGTTCAAGTATGTGATGCTATTAGCGGTGCTCGCCCTGGTGCTCGCCGTGAGGTTGCTGAGCAATACATGAAGCGTTTAAAAGATTTAGAAGCATTAGCATTAGGTTATGATGGTGTAGAAAAAACTTATGCGATTCAAGCAGGACGTGAAGTGCGTGTATTAGTATCGGCTGACAAAGTTGATGATAAACAATCAGAACAATTAGCATTTGATATCTCTCAAAAAATTCAAACAGAAATGACTTACCCAGGACAAGTAAAAGTCACAGTCATTCGAGAAGTACGAGCTACAGCTTATGCGAAATAACAAATTAAAAGGCGGTTTTTTAACCGCCTTTTTTGTATCTTTAAGTATGAACAAAAAACTCATCAAATTCTTTAAAATTATTGGGATCATCGTTTTGGTGCTGTATGCTAGTATTTGTGCTTTATTGTATTTTAATCAAGATGATTTATTATTTCATCCGCAACCAAACACGTCAAAAGAAGTTGCCGAAATTTTAAACATGTATCCTGAGTTTGATACACTATCTTTTGTGATGAAAGACGGTAACAGAACCTGCGGCTATATATCAAAAGATACCATCAAAGAAAAATTGCCTTTAGTATTATATTTTGGTGGCAATGCAGAGGAAGTATCACATCTATCAGAATACAAAAAATATTTTCCAAATACAATCATGGCGTTGATTAATTATAGAAGTTTTGGATTGAGTCAAGGTTTAATTTCCGAGAAAACTATGTTTAGCGATGCTTTAGAAGTGTATGATAAATTGGTAACGAATCCAGAAGTTGATGCTAATAATGTGATTGTTATTGGCAGAAGTATTGGAACTGGTGTTGCCACGTATTTATCATCGCAACGCAAAACAAGTGCTACCGTTTTAATTACACCTTACGAAAACATGATTGATGTGGCTTTTGAAAAATATCCTTTTGTACCAATTAGCTTACTCATTAAACATCGTTTTGAATCTGATACATACGCGCCAAATATTTCAAGTCCTATGCTGGCACTTATTTCTGCCAACGATCAAGTGATACCCAAACATCATGCTTATAAATTAAAAGAAGCTTGGAAAGGTAAAACAGAAGCGTTGGAAGTAAATGAAGATCATAATTCGATTATGAGTAACGAAGAAGTTTGGAAAAAGATAGAAGAATTTGTTAAGGCAAATGTGACTCCGTAAAAGATTACATCAATATATTATTTATTGGTGTAATAGGAGCAGGGATATCTGTTTCATCCAACATTTCCTTTAAATCAATTTCAATGGTTCTGCTGATGTTGCTAATAGGCACATCGTTTGCGCTACCTTCAAATGGATTTTCTGTAGCTTCTCCAATACGTTCCATCATATAAAATACCCAGCCAACAATTAAGGAACATGGCACTGTTATCCAGATAAACCAATCGCCGATGGCAGGAGTCAGTTTACAAAACTCCTGTAAAATACCAAAGGGTAAAATGCAGATAAATAAACGGATAAACATCTGGTTAATGGTTGCAAACTGTCGCGGGTACGGAAAATTTTTTATACGTTCCGATTTTCCCTGATGTTCATAGAGTGTAGTTAATGTTTTCTCTAATTCTATAAAATCAAATTCACTTAATTTCCCGGATTCTTTTAATAGCCTCAGGTGTTTGGATTGTAAGCTGATTATTTGAGTGGCTCTGTTTTTTTTACCAAGGATGTAGGTTAATTCTTCATCACTTAAAAATTTTCTCAACTCGGTTTCAAGAGGCGTTTCTTTTTCCGGGACTTTAAAAAAACGGGCATACTCTTTATTACTTTTCAGTTCCATGTTTTCCCATACACGTGGCTCTCTCATTTGATACCGTAAGGCAGTTAGCCATGCTAAATGACGGTAAATTAAAGTTTGTGTTTCTTTTTTATCGCACTTAACCATATCCTTTACCAAAATTCCCCATGCACGACTTGTATTGATAATTGATCCCCAAATCTGACGTGCTTCCCATAATCGGTTATAGGTTTGAGTATTTTTAAATCCCACTAAAAAGGCTGCTGCCGTACCTATTAACCCGATAGCCACCCATGGAATTACCAGCCACTTGATATCAAAAAAATAATAAAGAGCGGTTGGTATGGTGGATATAATTGTAAATAGGTAAATATCCCTTCTTGTCCAGTATATAACTTCTTTTAAAGTAAATCGTCTTCCTGAATGCATAATTAAATTTTATGATTTAAAAATACATAATTAATAATTAGTTATATATAGCACCATAAATTTATTGTAAGAATGGCTAAGAATAAATAACCTTCAAGAATGTAAAAAAGAATACAAACGGAAAGCAATTAAGGTCTATTCCCGTTAAATGTAAATGTGTTAGCCGCATTTACAATTACATAGTTGCTGCCAGGAGTAATTGTAACATTACTACCGTTACTTAATTTTCCGCTATAAACAGAGCCATTAACCACTAATTGAGAGGCCTGTGATGATGAACCACCACCCGTACTTAAATATAAATTAAGATCAACTGCCTGACAACTAACTTTGTTAAGCACAAGCGTTGCATTTGTAACAGAAGATGGAGGCATAGTAACATTGCCTACATATGTGCCATTATAATCGGGATTAAAACAAATAGGCGTATTATTAACAGGAGCTTCTTCTTTGACAGGAGTTGTGTTTTCTTTTTTTTGACAGTTTAAAAATACCAAACCACATAAAAGAGTTGCTAATGCTGTATTAAATAATTTGCTATTCATAAAAATGGTATTTTTTTTCAAATATATGTTTTTTATAGATTTTCTATATCAAAGATATAAATAAGATTAAAGAATGTAGAGTGGTGAAGCAGTTACTGTTTTTGCTAAACTAAAAGAGGTGGCTTCTACAACAGAAGTCACCTCTTTTAGTTTTTATAGGTATCAGATTAATATAACTGCATACAGTTTCTAATCGTATTTATTTAAAAATAATTTTTTGTGTGGTTGTTTGTCCTGATTTATTAGCAACTTTTAAAAAGTATAAGCCGGGCGATAGGTTATTTTTTTTGATTCTGTATTTTGTTTCCTCTGTAATATCAGATGAAACGAGCTTGCCCGTTACATCAAATAATTCCACACGATGGCTGGCATTAGAATTTTCGAAGACGATGGTTATATCATTATCTGATGGGTTAGGATACACATCAGTAAGAATAGAATTTTTAGTTAATTCTTTTACACTAACCTGAGAACAAGCCATTGAAACATTAGTAGTGCAGGTAGTATAGGAGTATAAATTTGCAGTTTGAGCAGGAGCATTAGGTACTACCAATGCCGCATCAGAACAACCTAAATTTGCAATTAAAAAATCTCTGATAAACTTAACTGTAGTATCCATATATGAAATCGCATTGGCAGATGTTCCTGCATACGGAACATGGTCTTTTCCATACCAAGTGTAAAATGGATTAGACACACCAATTACATCTGCTTGTTCTTTTAACATTCTACTACCATCCAATAAAATTAATTGAATTCCTAATGGTGATGCAAATCCTCTGTTATATCTTACTGTACCATCTATTGTACCGTGCATAGAACAAAATGGAATATCTCCTGGTTGAATCCATCCATACCTTCCTAATGCGCCACATAAATTAATAACACCTTTAACTTTTGATGAATAACATTGGTTACCACTATAGCCTTCCATGCCACCAAGAGCATTTAAATCTGTTGGATTAATGTAGTAATTTACTTCACATGATTTATCTAAATATGCTGTATGTAAAGCGGTAATAGCCCCCGCAGAGCTTCCGCCAATAAAAATATTATTAGTGTCAATTTTATAAGCATCAGTTGTTAATTTATCTTTATAAAAAAAGCGGATAGAAGCTTTCATATCCTGAACAGCTCTTAATACAGCTTTAACAGCCCCCACAGAATCAAAAGGAGTTAGTCCTAAACGATAGTTAATCGAGGCGCATACAAATCCTTTTTTTGCAAAACTTTGTGACAATTTCACTACATCTCCATCAGTTTTTGACCCCCCAATAAAACTTCCGCCATGAGCCCATATGATTAATGGTCGGTTTGTTTCAACATCTCCGGCTGGTTCGTAAATATCTAAAGTTAATGATTGGTTCGATCCTCCAGCTGTTTGATTAGCACCAAAAACAATATTACTTGTAGTGGTAATATTTGTAAACGTATCAGTAGCATATCTACCTGTAGAGCAAGGTGTTTGGGCTTTCATTAACCCAACAGTTGTTAAAGCAGTTAAAGTAAATAGGTAAATTTTTTTCATATAGTTAAGTTTAGGTTAATATAAATTTAATTAATTATTTTAAATCATTTTAGGAATTCGTCTAATTTTAACAACTATAGTATACATAAACTCTTGGTTTAATTATGGAAAGATAACACCAGGGTATTTAGTGGCGTTTATTTCCGGAATGGATGATCCGTATGTATTGTTAATGGCTTTAATAAATTCATTGGCTAATAAGGCATTTCCTCTTGCTGTTAAATTTAGCCCATCTAATGAGTATGCACCTCCAGAAACAAATGCTGCATTTACGGCAACTCCATTATATGTAAATCCTGTTTTAATTTTTGTGAAAAATGCATTCATATCCACAAGAGCCAGCCCTTTACTATTAGCTATATTTTTTAAAATTACATTATAGTTATTAATGGCTGTTTCAATGGTATTAATTTCTGATAGGGTTAATACATACCTGTCAGGAATAGGAATTAACGACCCCCACTTATGGCATTTGATAGAATCTAAAGGCACATTTAACAAAATAAATTCGCCATCAACTGCTAATCTTCTGCTAATAAAAGGAATACTTTGATCTTCAATAACAAAACCATTATTTCCCTCAACAAAACTAAATGGTGCATTTAAAGCAGTATAAAATGTATTAAGATTTGTTACACTGGCAGTATCTAGTTTTAATGAATTCCACATAATTGTATTAAAATAGGCCATTGATTTTATGCTTGGAATATTAGCAATAACTCCTTTAGCTCCATTCGCCGTTAACTTATCAATCACGTTATGAATACTGGATTCAAAACCAACACCCACAGGGCCTGAAAGGGGAGTAATACTTTCTGATGTAGCGCCTTTTAAAGCATAATTCAGCACATCGTTTAAGCCTAAAGCTACGGTAAAGAACGTTGGATTTTTAGCAATAGCGTCTGACAAAATGGAAGATGTACCATTGGATGCCATACGACTATAAAACGGATTAGTATAGCCGTTCAGATCCACATCTGTTACCTTTACATCAGGTACGCCCATATTATTAAATGGACCTTGACTACTATATACGTTTGAAGAAAAAACAGATGCATCTCCCTGAATAGCTAATTTTACAGGGCCTAATGAAACCGTTCCTTGACAATCTGTTCTGTTACCTAAAACAGATGGTGCATTATTGGTATTCCCAATTCCGATTGAGTTTTGAGAGACATATGGGATTTTAAATTCACTGCCACCAATGAGCTTTAATTGTTCCGCCAATAAATTGGCATATGAATTTTGCTGGGCACCAAAATACAAACCGCCATCGGCATATCCTGCTGTCATTGAACTGCCTAAGGCTACATATTGCGATGCGTCAATATTGCCTTTTCCCGGATCGGGAACATCAAATTTTGGGTTACATCCAACTAATGTAGTGGTGATAATTGTAATGATTGATAGTTTATATAAATTCATTTTCAGTAGTAATTAAAATTTATAACCAATTGAAATACCAGGAGCGCAAACGTTAGTTTTAAACGTTCCACTCAAATTTGTTTCTATATTGGTATCTTTACGTTTTAAATGAGTAAACAAAAAAGAAACATCAATTTTCAAATGTTTACCTAATTCATAACCTAAACCTGCTGTATAGTTAATGCGGTTGGCGTCAGGTGTTTCAGGTGTTACATATCCATTTTGAACAGGAGTGATGCCATATGCCAACCCTAAACGTGCAGCAAACAGATGAGTGATTTTATATTGTGCACCTCCACGAAATGCAAATGTATTTTTATATCTTCTTGCCGATTTGGTATCAATAAGTGAGGTTGTATTATTTTCATAATCAAAAGATAAGGTGTCATATGCTTTCCAGCCCACATAATTAATATCTAATGCTACATCCAATTTGGAATTAATTTTATAGGCCAATCCCAAAGTTGTCACATTTGGTAAAGGCAATTTAGAAGTAAATTTTCCACTCGGAAAATTTGCGGATGCTGAAGCAGGAACATTAAAAGTGGCATCTCCTTCATTTACCTTCATTTCAACCTTCGAGCGGTATGTTAAACCGATACTTAACTTTTCAATAGGTTTAAAATAGATACCCGCATTAAATCCATATCCGTTAGCTTTTCCTGCTAATTCAGCATGACCATAAGTTCCGTTGCCATCCACTAAAGGGATATCTTTTTGTAAATTCACTCTTCCATTGGCATAAACAAACCCTGCCCCAATGCCTATTTTATCTGTAATTCTATAGCTTATTGTTGGTTGAAAAAAGATAGCCCTTAGTTCCAGTCTTGTTAAAGCAAAACGGCCGGTCCAATTTTCTTCCCATTGTACAGTACTTCCAAAAGGTGTATAAATGGCTAAGCCTATTTTCAATTTAGAACTGTCTTTTACTTCAAATAATCCGTAGGCTGCAAAAGGTGTACTAACCGGAGAATTTGTTCGGGAAACGGTTTGAGTGCTTTCGTCTAAAAAAGCTCCGCGGGCAATAGTTGGCGTAACTCCGGCATTAACAGAGTTGCCATGAACAAAACTTGCTCCTCCCGGATTAAAAAACAATGAGGAAGCATCTTGCATATATGCAGTTCCTGCTCCGCCCATACCTTGTTGTTTTTGACCTTGCAGGTTTACCTGAAATCCCTGAGAAAAAATATAAAATGGAGAAATAAAAAAAATTATAAACTGGTAAAGTTTAATCATAATAAGTTGTGGCTTAATAATTTAATAACGATAAATTTACTGAAATAATCTTGCAAACAAAACTTCATGAAAAGCTGATTAATTTTTTTTGCTTTTTAGATAAGTTGTTAAAACAGGGATGGCTGTAATTATAATTAAACCGATAACAATATAACCTATATAGTTTTCGATGGCAGGAAATTGTATGCCCAAAAAATAAGCAATACTGGCAATGCTGCCAATCCATGCCACTGCACCAATCACGTTATATATCATAAATAGTTTAAAATCGACTTTTATAACTCCTGCTAAAATAGGAGCAAATGTTCTGATAATGGGCAAAAAACGTCCAAGTATTAAGGTTTTTCCACCATGGGTATCGTAAAATGCTTTTGTGGTTATTAAGTGTTTTTTTCTAAATAAAAAACTATCCTCCCGAGCGTATAATTTTTGCCCTGCTTTTTTGCCGAACCAGTAGCCAAATACATTACCTAAAATAGCGGCGAGCATAAGTAAAGGAAGCAATATTATAAAAGGAACATCCAATAGATGTGGTTTTGTGGCACATAGTAAACCCGCAATAAAAATTAAAGAATCGCCCGGTAAAAAAAAGCCTACTAGCAATCCTGTTTCGGCAAATACAACAAATAACAATAACCATAATCCACCATAATGGATAATACTTTGTGGATCTGTTAATTGTTTCAGGAAATCAAGCATAAATCTTTACCAAGCAAATGTACAAGAAAATAGCACTAAATTCTATTATAAAATAGTTAAGTAAAATCCTAGTGTAACAGAATAAACCGGATTGTCAGTTCATGCGAAGTCGAGAACTAATGAATTTTTTATTAAAAAAAGACTTTTTAAAATTAAGCTAAAACTTCAGATAGTTTTTTTTTATCAATACTTGCCTTGATATCTGTTAACTGTCCTTTAGGAATTGAACTGATTAAATTTTTAGTGTATTGGGATTGTGGGTTCAAGTAAATTTCATCAGCATCTCCCATTTCTTCAATTTTACCTTTATTCATTACCACCATTCGGTCGCTCATAAATTTAACAACCGATAAATCATGTGAAATAAAAATATAGGTAAATTTAAATTCTCGTTTTAA
>JAEUTR010000033.1 GCA_016787365.1 Bacteroidia bacterium | reverse complement strand
ACGCCCATTCATAAACTGTATTAGAATCTACTTTATCCTTTTCCATTACCTGAAAAATAATATCGGAAATATTAAAATGATAGTCATGATTGTTGAGCTCATCAACAATAATTTTGTGAAAATTTTCGTGTTCTTCTTTCTGAATTTTTTTATCAGAAAAGGCGATGGAAAAAGCCAGTTGACCTATAGCATAATGCAAATTTTCAATTGGATTCATAATTATATTATTTAAAAGTTGAACTAAAGTTAAGGCTATTCATTTTTTTGTATTTGATCTTTATCAATATAATAACTGATAATTATCAGCCATCTTCCATAGTTATGAATTTAGTTTTGTACCGTGAAAGTTACGGAAAAAAAAGAAGAAAAAGTAGTCTGTTACCACTGCGGTGAAGATGTTACTGATCATCACTACCACATCGAAGAAAAGAATTTTTGTTGCAGAGGATGTCAAACAGTTTATGAAATTATTAATAAGAGTGACTTATGCTCATATTATGATTTGGAACATAGTCCAGGAATTACCCAAAAACAAGAAGTCAGAAAAGGAAAATTTGATTTTTTAGATGATGCCCAAATCACAAAAAAATTAACTCATTTTAAAGACGATACACATCAGCATGTGATTTTTTATTTGCCACAAATGCATTGTGCTTCTTGTATTTGGATTTTAGAGCATTTAGATAAAATTGATTCAGGGGTTATTAAATCTCAAGTAAATTTTGTTAAAAAAGAAGTGACGGTTATTTACAATTATCATGAAACTTCTTTAAAGAAAGTTGCCGAAGCATTAACGATCATTGGCTATGAGCCGCATATTAGTTTAAATGATGTAAGCTCAAGTAAAATAAAAAAACACGATACAACTACTATTGTTAAAATAGGAATTGCAGGTTTTTGCTTTGGTAATATCATGATGCTCAGTTTTCCTGAATATTTTTCGTTAGGAAAATCAGATGATATTGGGTTAAAAACATGGTTTAGTTATTTAAATTTAGCACTATCTCTTCCAGTATTTTTTTATTCAGCCTCAGAGTTTTTTATTTCAGGATATAAGGGATTACGTCAAAAATTTTTAAATATTGATGCTCCAATTGCCCTAGCTGTATTAATCACTTTTGGAAGAAGTGTATATGAAATTTTATCAGGAACTGGAGCCGGTTATTTGGATTCGATGAGTGGCATTGTGTTTTTCATGCTCATTGGGCGTTATTTTCAAAACAGAACGTATCAAACTATTTCATTTGACAGAGACTTTAAATCATACTTTCCACTAGGAGTTAGTATCATTAATACTGATGGAGTGGAAAAACAAATTTCTGTTTCTGATTTAAAGGTTGGAGATAGAATTAAAATACATAATGACGAAATTGTTCCTGCAGATGCTATTTTATTTTTAGGGAAAGCAACGATTGATTATAGTTTCGTAACTGGTGAATCCTTACCTGTTGAAAAATCAATAGGGGAAATTATTTATGCGGGTGGTAGACAAACTTCAGGAGCAATTGAATTAGAAGTTATTAAAGAAGTTTCTCAAAGTTATTTAACCCAATTATGGAATAATGAAGCTTTTAAGGAAAATAAAAAAGAAGTTAAAGTTTCTTTTATCCATAGAATCAGCCGTTATTTTACATATGCTTTATTTTCGGTAGCAATTACGGCCGCTATTTATTGGTCGGTTAACGATCCATCTAAAATTTGGGGCGCTGTTACTGCCGTATTAATTGTTGCTTGCCCATGTGCTTTATTATTGAGCGCCACTTTTACCAATGGTAACATGATTCGTATTTTAAACAAATATAAACTATATGTAAAAAACGCTTCTGTTATTGAACAAATGTCGGAAATAGATACTATCGTATTTGATAAGACAGGAACGATAACGGAGCAGGGTAAATCTGATATTTATTTTCAGGGTAGAGAATTGTCTTCTGAACAAGCTCAGTTAATCAGAACTTTAGCAAATCAGTCTAATCATCCCTTAAGTAAAAGTGTAGTTTCTTTTCTACCTTTTACTAAAATGTTGAATGTAAAAAATTATAAAGAATTTAAAGGCTTTGGTACGTCGGCGGTTATTAACGAACATTTTGTAAAAATGGGCTCATCCGATTTTGTATTAGGAAAGGATGCCAACCAATTAATTTCAGGAAGTAGAGTTTATATAAGTATTGATGATGAATTTGCAGGATACTTTCTTGTAAAAAACACATATAGAAAAGGATTAGAAAAAATCGTTTCTACACTTAATACTCAGTTTGAACTAAAAATTCTATCAGGTGATAATTCATCCGAAGAAAA
>JAEUTR010000006.1 GCA_016787365.1 Bacteroidia bacterium | reverse complement strand
AGCTTTTTAGAGAACGATTTAAAATTTTCATTCTAAAATCTGACAACAAAAAAACCGCCCCTATTCATCCCTAAACACCTTACAAAAGAAAATACTGCTCAAAATAAAAGAGTGCGGAGGTTTTTTCACAACCTGACGTTTTGCGGCTTGGCGTTCGGCCGGCTTTTCCAGTTTCCGCGGGTTGCTACGCGTCCGCGTGTCAACCGTGAATTTATAAATTTTGAGCAAACGCTGACTAAAAAAAGTGCGAAGCACGCAAAATTACAGCGTTTGCATTAACCGATGTTCTGTCCGGCTGACGCTAAGCCGCTGTTATGCGGTCGGCAAGCCTGGTTTTGGTTAAGTACTGCAACGTCTCGGTCACGTCAGCAAATTTTTTTAGTAGAGAAAAACTTTGTTGTCACTTGAAACCCAAAACCTGAACCGACAAACTGTGCAGCGCATCGCGTCTGCACATAAAAAAACGTCAACATTTATTTTGAACGGTCCGCGCGTCGGGTTACGTGACAAAAAACAAAACGTCCGAGTTTCACAAGTTCTGGTCGATAGGCGTTTCTGGTTGTCTAAACGTGAATTTTGTTTTTTGTATTCTGATCGTCCGCGCGTCGGGTTGTCGTTGAGTACTGGTCCGGCTTGCTGCCGCATAACGTTTTGCCAACTGGCGTCCGCCGCCTTACGAAAAGCCGCCGGTTGTTAAAGATAGAAAATTCGTCCGGATGTTAAAATTGTTGGTGCGCCGCCGCCACAAATGTCCCTGCGAAGCGACCTTAATGTAAACAGGCGGCGCTTACGAAAAAGCTGTTCTCGTCCCGGTGGCGCCAGTTGGCTGTTATAAGTATGTGCGCCATAGAAGAAATGTTCGAACGTCTGAATTAATGTCAAAAGAGTTTTTAAAAATGCCCGTAAATGTCTGCAGAAAACTGTCCGAGGTAAAATGTCGCGAAGTTGTCAAGAAAAAAAATTGTCTACGGAAAACTACTGCTCTTGTCGAGCTTTAAATATTTTCCTAAGAATTAGTACTAATATTGGAAGCAGTCCTGACAATAAAGTTGTTTTGGCTATCCAAGGATCATCATGATACGCTGCAAGACCGAACAATAAACATGGTATTGATAAAATAATTATGGGAAATGTCAACCAACTTTTTTTTGTCAGCAGATAACTGATTAATAAAAGAAAATTAATTAAAGCAACTGTTAATGCAATGTTTCCAATAAGTCTAAACATTTCAGACAGCCTCTCCATCGCAATTTCTGTCCCCTGGGCGAAGATTGTTGTCGGTGTAAAAAGCAAAATGCAAACAGAAGTAAGAGTCGTTATATTTTTGGTCAATCTCATTTCTGTCTTATTATTTGCTATGTCCACGAGGCGCATTACTTATAACGGACCACAAGCAGGCACCGTGCCCGCGTCCGTAAAGTTAAAAGTACGAATGTCCGCCGAGATTAAAAAATGCAAAATGCCGGGCATGGGGCTTGCTTGTTGTTAGCTACTAGTGCGCCCACACACTGTATTTGAGCGTGTCTGCTTGTCCGAGATTTTGTTGTTATTTTATTAAAGGGATGTCAGTCTGAAAACCCAACCAGCAGAGTCAGCCGGATGATTAACAAATAGAACATTAACTGTCTTTCCACCAAAAACAGTCCAATTATTTTCTAAACGATTATACCGAGGAAATTCCTTTTCCTTTTTAGTTATTGTAAGAAAAACAGATTGCGCGATGTAACCGCATACTACTAATGTCACTTGCTGTTCAGAGTTTAAAAGATATTTTTTCAGCCGAACTGTATACTCGATCTCTTGATCGGTAATTTCTATATGAGGAAGAACATTATAATGTGATTTATATATTTCTTCTCTCGGCCATCCTTTCATATTTCCTAGTTGTTTCAGCTTGCAATACTTTGTTTGAATAGAATCCAGTTTTTCTGGCAATTCAAGGGGAAATAAGAATGTGTTCATAAGCCCATACTGTTCGTGTCCAGAAGCTTTATTAAACAAATGCTCGCCAAAAGATACTTGAGAGTTGGCAGCAATAATCCGTTTTGCCATCTCCTTGCCAGTGAACCCAGCACATGGATAACCACATCTGATTTCGTCCGTTAAAGGTGATTCTAATATGAACAAAGTTTTCAATTTTTCATTAGCAGGAATAAGGTCATTTACAATCATAATAAGATTTAAATACTCTAGAATTGGATTATTTATAACGAAATACTTATTCCATGATTCTTTTGATAATACTCTTTCAGAAAATCTCGCATACCAGGCCATTCCATATTTTGAATAACACTCATTTGGGCTGCTGCACAATGGCTGTCATCATATTCTTTAAACAATTCTTTAGCTATGTTTGAATATATCTGAGCATAATTCATATGGTCAAATATTTCTGTCTTATTATTTTGAAGAAGGTCAAGGCATGTAAAATTGATTACCTCGGCTTCAATATCAGGAATATATAATGTTCCTTTTCTCTTATGTAGTCTTAAAATTGATTCTGATAATTTTTCTTTTCTATTGTCCATGTCGTTTTTGCTTTAAATGTTCATTACTGATGGGTTTTTTTTACTAACTTGAATTAATACTATTTTTTACTCAGTCCGCCGAAATGCCACTGCACTTGTCGAGCCGTGATGTCGATACGAAATGAACGTAAAATTGTCAACCGAGATGCTAATGTTCTTGTCGAAACGAAATGTTAGTTCGTCCGCTGGGCGCATTGTAGCTAACGGTTTGCGGCTTGGCGTAGTGGGGGCTTTTCAGCACTAAACTTGCTACGAAGCCGAAAGTTCAAATTTAAGAAAAACTGTCATACGAAGAACGTCCGCCCCCATTACGCCAAGCCGCTGTTAGCGGTTCGTTGTTGTTCTCGTGTATTTTTTTATTCGTGATAACCCTTTTTTACTTGTCGTTTTGAAATCCACCAATAATTTCCACAAGGGTCAATTATACCCGATTGTCTGTCTTCGTATGGCATATCTGCTGGTTCAAATTCAATTTTCGCTCCATT
>JAEUTR010000731.1 GCA_016787365.1 Bacteroidia bacterium | reverse complement strand
AAAAGGGCCATTTTGAGAATAATTCAAATTTAAAACTTCTCCTTGACATAAAGTCGAACTAGCTGCAGTTGGCGTGTTAATTGCTAATGCGTTTATAGTTAAATTAGCTCCATTATTAGCACTGGTTGTGGCAGGATTTGAAGATAAAACTCTTATTCTGTAACCACTACCTGTTGGGGTATTAAATGGTATCACAATTTGATGCTGAGTTCCAGTAGCGCCTGTATTAGCAGTTCTTGTTGCTAAACTAACTGGCGACGTAAAACTACCTGAAGCATCAGACAATTGCGGTGTAAATACATTTCCAGCAGTAAAAGTTGCTGGGCTCAATGAATAAGTTAAATTTACTGTAGTTCCCGCAGTATATGTTGTAACAACTGTTGGTGAAGTAATAGTTACCGTTTGCGAAAACAAATGGCTTGAAAAGAAAAAACCTAAAATAAATAATGACAAAAACTTACATAGTAAGAACTTTGCACTTTTTTTGTAAAAATACGCCATATAGCTAAATTAATTTAACTTAAAGATAGTTATATCAAAAACTGTATTTTTTTAAATTAGATGAATCGCCATTTTATAAGCTTTAAAAACGATTCTATTTAGATGTAAAAAAATTTCACATAAAACATTACATGTAGAAGATTTTTAGAGTTTTATAACTTTTTTACTCATGATGGTATTTTTCATTTTTCAGAATAGAAAATCCCCGGTACAGTTGTTCGCAAAAAAATAATCGTATCATCTGATGAGAAAAAGTCATATCTGACAAAGAAAGTACATACGAACTTTTATCTAAAATGGTTTTATCAATGCCAAAAGGACCTCCTATTAAAAAAACCACTCGTTTACAACCTGAAACCATCCGTTTGTTTAAAAAATCCGCAAATTGTACCGAAGTAAATTGCTTACCATGTTCATCCATACAAACCAAAAAATCAGATGGATCTATTAGCTTTTGAATCTCAATTGCCTCAGCCCTTCTCTGCTCTTCAAATGGTTTCTGTCGAATATTTTTAGACATTGATATGGTTTCTGTGCTAAACGACACATAATTTTTTAACCTTTCTGTGTATACTTTTATTCCTTCCACAAGATAGGAATCAGTTGTCTTTTCTATTTGTATTAGAAGTATTTTCATTGAATAGCGTGTGTTATATAGTTTTAGGCACAATAATTGCTTTTAAATGTGTAAATTTTACAATATTAATGAAACTATTTATCATTACTTTAATTAGCTTGTTTAGTTTTTCTTTTAATTTAAAAGATATTACTGATGATGTTGCTAATGCCCTAAAACAAGGTAATTCATCTGAACTAGTTAAACATTTTGCAGAAAAAGTATCTATTAAAGTGTTAAATCAGGAAGATTTATTAAGCAAATCTCAGGCACAGGCTGTAATTGAAGATTTTTTCTTAAAACATAAGGTAAAAAGCTATCAAACTTCTCATACCAGTATCGTTAATGGCGATCAGCAGTTTATTACCGGTGCAATGGATACCAATAATGGTAAATTTAGAATTTCCATATTAGTAAGAGGAAATGTAATTTCGCAGTTCAGAATAGAGAACGACAATGGCTAATTACATTTCATTACACAAAAAACATTTCAATTTTAAAACTTTTGTTCAAAATGCCTTACAGGAAGATGTAGGAGATGGAGATCATTCGGCTTTAGCTACAATCCCGGCAAATAAAAAAGGTAAATGTCATTTATTGGTAAAAGAAAACGGCATATTGGCAGGAGTAGAAGCTGCTAAAGAAATTTTTAAAATTATTGATCCTAAGTTTAAAGTTACTACTTTCATTAAAGATGGAACTCCTGTAAATAATGGTGACATAGCCTTTATTGTTGAAGGTAGCTCTCAAAAACTGTTAACTGCCGAACGTTTAGTGCTAAATGTCATGCAACGAATGAGCGGAATTGCCACTAAAACTAATTATTTACAAACATTGTGTAAAGGCACAAAAACAAAAGTAATTGACACCCGAAAAACTACCCCCGGCTTTCGTTTTTTTGAAAAATGGGCTGTAGTTATTGGCGGAGGCTCAAATCATCGTTTTGGACTGTATGATATGATTATGCTAAAAGATAATCATATAGATTTTGCCGGAGGAATTATTGAAGCCTTAGATGCAACTCATGCATATCTCAAAAAAACAAAAAAGAAACTACCTGTTGAAGTGGAAACCCGAACCTTAAATGATGTAAAATTAATTTTAAAAAAAGGTGGATTTCAACGAATTATGTTAGATAACTATAGTATTTCTGATACTAAAAAAGCAGTTGCCTTAATTGGTGATAAATTTGAAATCGAAAGTTCAGGCGGTATTACCGAAAAAACAATTGCCAGCTATGCAAAATGTGGAGTGGATTTTATTTCTGTTGGGGCTTTAACACATCATGTAAAAAGTTTAGACTTAAGTTTAAAAGCGGTTGAATGATTTTTGTCGTACTAAGCGGAGCCAAAGTGCATCTATAATCTTACTTGCACCCACAATCACTATTATCACATTTTTTTTTAGTCAATGTTTTATAAAGCCTATATCCTAAGTAAGATAAAGCTGACACTAAAATAATTATGACTAAAAAATCCTGCATTAATTACGATCACCAAATTTAGCCGGATTCATTACCGGAATATTATCTATTAATTCCTGACCCAATACTTTTATTTTTACATTATACGGACCAGTTGGTAAAGCACTTAAATCCATAATATAATACTCTGTATTTTCTAACGCAAACTCTGCTACTTTTTTATCTAATCTGTCTAGAACCTCAATTTGAATTTTCCCTAAATTTTTACCTGCAACAGATATACTATACTTATTATAAAAAATTGGCAATAGTGTAATAAATCCTTGTTCCTGATTTAACTTTTTTTTATCATACACAAAATTCACTTTTCCTTTTGGTTGGGTTTGGTATAAATTGTTTTCAGTAATTGTTTTTGGTGTATGTTGAAATTTTTTGTAATCGTATTTAACACTATAAATTGTATCTTCTTGACTCCAGATACGCACATAATCTACTAAAAAGGAATTTGGAAACTTTGTTTTTTCATCTGGTCCTGGATTAAAAGCTTCCTTTTCTTTTGCTACGGCACTATTAATAATTAAATTTTGGGCTGTTTTAAAATCACCCTCGAAATAACCAATTGCCTGACCATTTAAAAAAAATTTCACATAATTAGGTTGCCACTCTCCCGAAATAATATTCCAATCTTCAGACAAACCATTTTCTGTTTTTATCCATGCACCCCAATTTTTCTTTAAATTTAAAAACCCACCTCTATAATCTTTACAACCTTTTGGACAATGTACATCCACATGCATTTGGTTATCCCGTTCTCCTTTGCCTTCATAAAAATCTATTTCTTCATTTGGGCTTCCGCCATATAACCAAAAGGCAGGCCAAATACCTTTTTCTGCATTTGCTTTAAAACGAATTTCAAAATAACCGTACTTATATTGTTTTAATGAACTAAAGGCTCCTCCCGAAAAATTATAAATATATTGTCCTTTATCATTTGGAAACTTATTTTTTTTCTTTAAAAATTCCGCGTCCAAATTTTCATTAACTATCGGTTCAGGTTGAGCGAGTTTTTGAGTTACTAAATTTACTATTCCATTTTCAAAAACAACATTTTCGCTTTTATATAGTAGATCTAATTGATAAACGTAATTCCCCCAAGGATAACCATATTTCCATTGTTTTGTATTCAATTCATGATCTGTAAATTCATCGCTTTCCTGTAAATACCATTTTTTAGAACTATTAGTTCTTATCTGCCACATCACTTGTGATTCAAGTATCAAAGAAATTAACAAAAAAGTAATCACGAAAATATTTTTCATTCACAAATAGTTAATTAATTATCCTCAAAAGTAAAGCTAAAATTGGTATTTTCGCTACAAATTTATTAGTAATGATTACAGCAGAATCTCCAATTAAGTTTGATAGACGTAAACAAAAAGACGACACGTTATTACAACTTTATAAAAATATTTTAACTCCTCGATTAATTGAAGAAAAAATGTTAATTCTTCTTCGTCAAGGACGTATTGCCAAATGGTTTAGTGGTATTGGTCAAGAAGCTATTTCTGTAGGAGTAGCAACAGCTTTACAAAGAGATGAATTTATTTTACCAATGCACCGTAACTTAGGTGTATTTACTACTCGGGGTATTCCTATGAATCGTTTATTTTGCCAGTTTCAAGGTAAGCCAAGTGGTTTTACTCAAGGGCGCGATAGAAGTTTTCACTTTGGATCTCAAGAATATAATATTGTGGGAATGATTTCTCACTTAGGTCCCCAATTAGGCGTTGCAGATGGTATTGCCTTAGCAAACAAATTAAAAGGCGATAAAAAAGTAACCGTTGTTTTTAGTGGTGACGGTGGTGCGAGTGAAGGAGATTTTCATGAAAGTATTAATACAGCGGCGGTTTGGGACTTGCCGGTAATTTTTGTTATTGAAAATAATGGATATGGCTTATCTACGCCAAGCAACGAACAATTCCGTTGCAAATCGTTTGCCGATAAAGCCATTGGTTATGGCATTGAAGGTGTTACAGTTGATGGAAACAACGTTTTAAAAGTTTACGAAACGGTTAAAAATTTAGCAGAATCTATTAGAGAAAATCCTCGTCCGGTTTTATTAGAGTGTGTAACATTCCGTATGCGCGGGCACGAAGAAGCATCAGGCACCAAATATGTTCCTAAAGAATTATTTGATGTGTGGGGACGAAAAGATCCGGTTAATACTTTTGAGAAATTTTTATTAGACGAAGGTGTTTTAACGGAAGATATTATCGAAAAACTTCGTAATGATATTAAACACGATATAGATGCAGGTTTAGAATTAGCATATGCTGAAACCTTACCTCCTCCAAACACAGAAAAGGAAATTACGGAATTATTTATGCCTTGCACGATTGAAGATACTTCTAATCAATCGGGACCAAAAACTAACAAGCGTTTAATTGATGCGATTAGTGATGGTATGCGTTTAGCAATGCGTAAACACGACAATTTAGTGTTAATGGGTCAAGATATTGCTGATTACGGTGGAGTATTTAAAATCACAGATGGTTTTATGGAAGAGTTTGGTAAAGGCCGTGTTCGTAATACACCTTTATGCGAATCAGCTATTTTAGGAACAGGTTTTGGTTTATCAATCAATAAACATAAAGCAATGGTGGAAATGCAATTTGCGGATTTCGTATCCGAAGGGATGACGCAAATCGTTAATAATTTAGCGAAATCGCATTACCGTTGGGGACAAAATGCTGATGTAGTGGTTCGTATGCCAACGGGCGCTGGTGTTGCTGCAGGACCTTTCCATAGCCAAAGTAATGAAGCATGGTTCTTTAAAACCCCAGGTTTAAAAATTGCTTATCCGGCATTTCCAAGTGATGCAAAAGGATTATTATTAGCCTCTTTTGAAGATCCAAATCCTGTGATGTTCTTTGAACATAAAGCATTATACAGAAGCATTGATGAAGATATTTTGGATGAATATTATACTATTCCTTTTGGTAAAGCACGTTTAGTAAAAGAAGGATCTCAAGTTACGATTGTGTCTTATGGTTTAGGTGTTCATTGGGCTTTAGAATTATTACATGCTCATCCAGAAATATCAGCTGATTTAATTGACCTAAGAACCTTAGCTCCATT